>JAZUKT010000084.1:0-7370 GCA_045643445.1 Eubacteriales bacterium | reverse complement strand
CACGAACGGAATGCACAAGAGATACCGCACCGACGGGCCGAGCGGGCTTTCCGTCCTGCCCTCCGCCTCTCCGCGGATATCGAGATCCGTGCGGATATGCCAGTCGTGCAGCATCTGCCCGATCCCCTTCTCCGTGATAATCTGATGCCGATCCATTTCGCCGCCGCGGTAGATGCACCCGTAACGAACGCGCCGTCCGTTCGACGTTTTCCAGCCGCCGGAATCCCGGATATTCGAGAGACCGTCGATCCCCACGAACCGCGGGACTTCATCCTTCACCCGAAATGAGCGGATCGGCGAGCCATTCACCCGCCAGTATACCGTTTCGCCGGGCGTCAGGCAGTCGAGCGTGACTGTTTTCTCCGCCGTTTCGATCCGGCAGGCATCCGTGAGATCCGCCGAAGCTGACCATTCGACCGTCGAGCGCGGCTCGTCTGTCTCAAACGTCAGCGTGACCGGGTTCGGCAGCGAATGATCCTTTTCGCCGGAGCGCTCAAGGTTCAGCCAGTCGATCCCGTCGCGCGGCTGAATGGCGTTTTGTCCGGCCTTCCGGATGAACTGCCGCTGTGTCTCCGTCTGCAGGGACAGGATCGCGCCGTCCGCCGGAATTTTCAGAGTTGTCATGGTTATGACCGTTTCCTTTCTTCGGATTGGCCGCTGATACAAAAGAACAGGCAGGAAACAGTGTCTCCCGCCTGCTTTTCGGTTTAGTTACAGTCTTTCGGCTACGGCCTTCAGGAAGTCGAGCGTGTTGACCTTCTTCTTGTTCTCGAGTTTCGAGAGGAGATAGAGGTCGCCCGTCATGACGCCGCTCTCGATCGTGTCGATGCAGGCCTTCTCGAGGCGGTCGGCGAAATCGGAGAGATCCGCCAGTCCGTCGAGTTCGCCGCGCTTGCGGAGAGCGCCCGTCCACGCGAAAATGGTGGCGACGCTGTTCGTCGAGGTCTCTTCCCCGGCGAGGTACTTGTAGTAGTGCCGCTGAACGGTACCGTGCGCCGCTTCGTATTCGTAATTGCCGTCCGGGGAGACAAGCACGGAGGTCATCATGGCAAGACTGCCGTATGCGGTCGCTACCATGTCGCTCATGACGTCGCCGTCATAGTTCTTGCACGCCCAGATGTAGCCGCCTTCGCTGCGGATGACCCGTGCAACCGCGTCGTCGATCAGCGTGTAGAAGTACGTGATGCCGGCCTTCTCGAACGCATCCTTATATTCGTTTTCGTAGATTTCCGCCCAGATGTCCTTGAAGTGGTGATCGTACACCTTCGAGATCGTGTCCTTCGAGGCGAACCACAGATCCTGCTTCTGATCGAGCGCGTAGTTGAACGCGGAACGGGCGAAGCTGGCGATCGACGCATCCACGTTATGAATGCCCTGAATGATGCCGGCCGAGTCGCCGAACGAGTGGATCAGCGCGCGCGTTTCACGTCCGTCCGCATCCGTCACGACGAGTTCCGCCTTGCCGTTTGCGGGCACGGTCAGCTCCGTATTCTTGTATACGTCGCCGTATGCGTGACGCGCGATGGTGATCGGCTTCGTCCACGTCGGGATGTACGGCGTGATACCCTTCACGATGATCGGCGTGCGGAATACCGTGCCGTCGAGAATCGCGCGGATCGTGCCGTTCGGGGATTTCCACATTTCCTTGAGGTTGTATTCGGTGACGCGGGCGGCATTCGGCGTGATCGTCGCGCACTTGACCGCTACGCCGTACTTCTTCGCGGCAACGGCGGAATCAATCGTCACCTGGTCGTTCGTCTCATTGCGATGCACGAGGCCGAGATCGTAGTATTCGGATTTCAGTTCAACGTATGGCTCGATCAGAATTTCCTTGATCCACTGCCAGATTACCCGGGTCATTTCGTCGCCGTCCATCTCTACGATGGGCGTTGTCATTTTGATTTTTGCCATGGTTGCCTCCATCACTTATTCAGATTCTCTTTCGTGTATTCGAGCAGACCGCCGCAGAGGATGATCTGCTTCATCCGTTCGCTCAGTTCGCACTTGACGGGAATATCCGCGCCGTTTGCGGCGTTATGTACCGTCAGGCCGCTGCCGTTCGAGACTGCCTTTTTGAGATCCGCGATCTCAAGCGTGTCGCCTTCGCTGATCTTTTCGTAATCCGCTTCGTTCACAAATTCGAGCGGGAGAATGCCGGCATTGATGAGGTTCTGCCGGTGGATACGGGCAAAGGATTTGACGAGCACGGCCTGCACGCCCAGATAGAGCGGCGCCAGCGCGGCGTGTTCGCGGGAAGAGCCCTGCCCGTAGTTCGCACCGCCGACGATGATGCTCTTGCCGAGTTTCAGCGCGCGATCCGGGAACGTCTCGTCACAGACGGCGAAGCAATGCTTTGAGATGGCCGGAATATTCGAGCGGAGCGGCAGGATCTTGGCACCGGCCGGCATGATGTGGTCGGTCGTGATGTTGTCGCCCACCTTGAGGGAGCAGTCCGCCCGGAGCGATTCGGCAAGCGGCTCCGTCTTCGGATATTCCTTGATGTTCGGCCCGCGCAGGATCTCGACCTTGTCGGCGTCCTCCGGTGCGGCGGGCAGCGTGATCATGTTATCGTTGATGGTGAATTTCTCCGGCATACGGATCTCGGGCATCGTGCCGAGTTCGCGCGGATCGCAGAGGTATCCGGCCACAGCGGACGCCGCCGCCACTTCCGGCGATACGAGGTAGATCTGGCCGTCGCGCGTGCCGCTTCTGCCTTCAAAGTTACGGTTGAACGTGCGGAGCGAGATGCCCTTCGAATTCGGCGACTGTCCCATGCCGATGCACGGACCGCACGCGGATTCGAGTACACGGGCGCCTGCCGCGATGATCTTCGAAAGCGCGCCGTTGTCGGCCATCATACCGAGCACCTGCTTCGAGCCGGGCGAAACCGCCAGCGACACGTCCGGGTGCACCGTCTTGCCGTCGAGGATGTAGGCCACTTTATTCATATCCGCGAGAGACGAGTTCGTGCAGGAGCCGATGCAGACCTGGTCGATCTTCATCGGGCCGAGTTCGCGGATGGATTTGACGTTATCGGGAGAATGCGGGCAGGCCGCCATCGGTTCGAGTGCGGAAAGGTCGATCTCAATCGTCTCGTCGTACACGGCGTCCTCGTCCGCTGCGAGCGGCTGCCATACGTTCTCGCGTCCCTGTGCCGTAAGGAATGCCTTCGTCACGTCGTCGGACGGGAAAATGGAGGTCGTCGCACCGAGTTCCGCGCCCATATTGGTGATGGTGGCTCTTTCGGGTACGGAGAGCGTCTTCACGCCGTCGCCCGTATATTCGATGATCTTGCCGACGCCGCCCTTGACGGTCATGATCTTGAGGAGCGTCAGAATCACGTCTTTTGCCGCGACCCACGGGCTGAGTTTGCCGGTCAGATGCACGTTGACGATCTTCGGATAGGTGATGTAATACGCACCGCCGCCCATGGCAACCGCCACGTCAAGGCCGCCCGCACCGATCGCCAGCATCCCGAGACCGCCGCCCGTCGGGGTGTGGCTGTCGGAGCCGATAAGCGTTTTGCCCGGTGCGCCGAAGCGTTCCAGATGCACCTGATGGCAGATGCCGTTACCCGGACGGGAGAAATAAATGCCGTGCTTTTTGGCGACGGACGCAATAAAGCGGTGGTCGTCCGCATTTTCAAAGCCATTCTGGAGCGTATTGTGGTCGATGTACGCCACGCTGCGTTCCGTTCTGACCTGTCCGATGCCCATCGCTTCAAATTCAATATACGCCATCGTGCCGGTCGCGTCCTGCGTGAGCGTTTGATCGATCTTCAGTCCGATCTCCGAGCCCTTCACAAATTCGCCGTCGGCCAGATGTGCTTTCAGGATTTTTTCAGCCAGTGTGAGTCCCATTTTTGTGCCCCTTGTGAATAATTATTGATTCATATACACTATTCGGCAATAGTTGATTTATTATACCGCATCAGCCCCGGAATGTCAAGAGAAAACAAAAAAGCGATGGAGTTCTGCCTCCGCCGCTTGTTTGTTTTTTGAGGTTTTATGCAGTCTGCAGTCGGTTTTCGTTCTTCTTCTGGAAGATCTGCCAGACGATGATCCCGGCGACCAGCACGAGGCCGATCACGTCGGTCACCACGTTCGGGTCGATCAGAAGCAGACCGCCTGCAATGGCGAGGATCCGCTGTACGATATTCATCTTCGTCACGATGAAGCCCTCCAGCCCTGCGGAAATACCGAAGATGCCGACGAGCGACGTGATGACGATCAGAACGACCATAAACGGATTGATGTGGCCGCCCTCCTCCGTAATAAAGAGCATCACGGGATTCAGAGCGAACACATACGGAACGATGAACGCCGCAATCGCCAGTTTGGTGGACAGCAGCGCCGTCTTCATCGGATTCGACTGCGCGATCGCGGAGCCCGCGTAGGCTGCCAGCGCGACCGGCGGCGTCAGATCCGCGACGATGCCGAAGTAGAAGACGAAGAAGTGTGCGGCAAGAAGCGGCACGCCCATACGGATGAGAATCGGGGCGCAGGTGGCCGCCATGATGCAGTAGTTGGCCGTTGTCGGAACGCCCATGCCGAGCACGATACAGCAGAGCATCGTGAGGAAGAGGGCGATGATGATCTTATTGCCGGCAAGGGCAACGATTCCGTTGATCATCATATTGGCAAGCCCCGTCATTGTGATCGTACCGCCGATGATGCCGGCAATACCGCACGCGGCCGCCACGGCGATCGTTCCCTGTCCGCCCGCTGCGAGCGCTTCGAGGAATTTCTTCGGCGTGAGACGGTTTTCTTTATTGAACATACTGACGACGATCGCCACCACGATGGAAATCGCGGCAGCCGTCTGGATCGTTCTCGTATTCGAGCTGACGAGCCAGATCAGCACGACGAGCGGCAGAAGCAGGTAGACTTTCTTGAGAAGGTCTTTCCACTTCGGCAGTTCGCTCTTCGGAATGCCGCGCAGGCCGAGCTTCTTCGCTTCGAGGTGAACGGCGATGAAGATACCGGTGAAATAGAGGATGGCCGGCAGGATCGCCTTGACGATGATCTTGTTATACGGGACGTTGACGTAGTCCGCCATCAGGAACGCGGCGGCGCCCATGATCGGCGGCATGATCTGCCCACCGGTCGAGGCGGCTGCTTCGGTGGCGCCAGCAAATTCAGGCTTGTACCCGGTCTTCTTCATGAGCGGGATCGTCACGGAGCCGCTGCCTACCGTATTGGCGACGGAAGAGCCCGACACCATGCCGAGCAGCGCGCTCGATACGACGGCGACTTTCGCGGGACCGCCTGCAAAACTGCCGACGATACGGTTCGACGCCTGAATGAAGAAGTCCGCGATCCCGGTTCTCTCAAGGAACGCGCCGAAGATGATGAAGACTACGATAAATTTCGAACAGGTGTTGATCGGCGTGGAAAGGATGCCCTCCTTCGAGTAGAAGAGCGTGCGCACGACATAATTGAGTCGACCCGTAAATGTCGGATTCGCCAGGCCGAACGTGAGCGCGTAGGCGATAAAGCAGCCCGCCACGATAAGGATCGGCAGACCGACCGCACGGCGGCAGACCTCGGCAAGCGCCAGAATACCGATAATGCCGATGGCGATCTGATACGGGGCGAATTTGCTGCCCTGCTGTACGATGGTCAGAGCGTTCGCGGTGAAGTAGAGGAAGCTCGCCGTGCCGACCACCATGGCGACGATATCGTACCACGGCAGGTGATTGACCTTCTGTACGCCCTTTTTCACGGGGAACACGAGGAAACCCATGAAAACGATGCAGGCGACGAACGACGTCAGGCGGATCTCCTCGAGCCACGTGGCAAACAGCGTGACGTAAATGCAGAAGAGCGAGAACGCCGCCAGAATGCACTGGACGATGATCTTCGGCACGCCTTCCCACACGCGCGTATTGGATTCCTGATCATACTTTTTCATGACCGATTCAAGGTCGGTCGGCTGATCAGTTTCGACTTTTTTCTTGAATAATGCCATATGTATCTCCCAGGCAGAATGATAAAACGGGGACCGCGGTATGTGCCGCAGCCCCCATTCAGCTGCTCAACGATCCGTTATTCAGCCGTGACGTTTACGCCCTTTTCAGCGAAGTACTTCGCAGCGCCCTTGTGGAAGGGAGCCGTCATACCGGAGGTAGCGTTTTCGATGCTCAGTTCAGCGCCCTTTGCGTTTTCAGCGGCGATTTCTTCCGCGTGATCAAAGATGGCCTTCGTGAGGTTGTAAACGTCGTCCTCGCTTGCGGAAGCGGAAACGATCAGCGTAGCCTTAACGGTTACGGTCTTGACTTCTTCATCCTGTCCCGGATACGTGCCGGCAGGAATTGCGTATACGGTGTAGTACGGGCAGCTTGCCATGATCTTGTCGGCATATTCGCCGTCGATCGGAACAAGGTAAGCGGATGCGGTCGTCATCAGTTCGGTGATGGCCGGAGTCGGAGCGCCTGCTACGATGAACGCGGCGTCGATCTTGCCGTCCTTCAGGGCTTCCGTGCTGTCGCCGAAGCTCTGGTACTGAGCCTTGATGTCGTTTTCCGTGAGACCGGCGGATGCGAGCACGTCGATGGCGTTGAAGTAAACGCCGGAGCCCGGTGCGCCGATGGATACGCTCTTGCCGGCGAGATCGGCTACGCTCTTGATGTTTTCATCCATGGTGATGAGCTGTACGGCTTCCGCATACAGACCGCCGACAACACGGAAGGAAGTCACAGCGCCGTCTTCCGCGAAGGAGTTCGTGCCGTTCCAGGCGTATGCCATAACGTCGGACTGTACGGTACCGAGCTGGTAGTCACCGGCGTCGATGCCCTGGATGTTGGCCTTGGAGCCGTCCGTGGAAACCACGTTGACTTCGATGCCGCCGTTATTCTTGATATACTGGCCGAGAACGCCGCCGAATGCGTAATACGTACCGGTGGTGCCGCCCGTGCCCATCGTCATCTTGGACGAAGCGCCGCAGGAAACGAGAGCCAGAAGCATAAGAGACGCGAGAATCAGTGCGAAAATCTTGGTTTTCATAAAATCCTCCAAAAAATTTTGATGGATAATCCGTTGGGACAATTATACACGATTTTTTCCCGTTTTGCAAGGGTTACGGGAAGAAAAAATCAACTTATTGGCAGGAAGTATTCATTTTTTCGGGAATTTCGCCCGAATACCGCCGTTTTTCCGGCAAAAATGATCAGCGTACCGTTCCGACTTGCATACGGGATCGGGCAGACGAACGAAAAATCCGCCCTGCGGCAGCGTCGGCTACCGTCGAGCGGATCAGTTTTCGGTAAGGAGAGACGAGAGCCCGTTTTCCGAGAGTGCGAGCACGTCGGAGAGAACGGTGCCGCCCGCGCAAAGATACCCGACCAGCCAGACGGCCAGATCGTGCGTCAT
>JAZUKT010000083.1:0-4599 GCA_045643445.1 Eubacteriales bacterium | reverse complement strand
CCGGGGATCGCCACTACATCCGCGGTGCGCCGGAAATGCTGCTTCCCGCCTGCCGATCGTATCTCTCGCACGACGGCGCCGTTCTGCCGATGACGGATCCCGTGCGTCATGCTCTCCTCGATGCGCTCGACGGCTACACGGCCGATTCCTGCCGGGTCATCCTGCACGCGGAGGGCGACGGTTCGCTGATCACGCCGCTCAAAAATCGGATGCCGGACGCGGATACGCCGCTCGTATTCTGCGCCTTTTCCGTGATCCGGGACGAAGTGCGGCCGGAGGTAATCCCGTCCGTCAAAGCCTGCCGCGACGCCGGGATCCAGGTCGTGATGATCACGGGCGACAACGCGGAAACAGCCGCCGGAGTTGCGGAGGTATGCGGCATTCTCGATCCGGGCAGTCGGATGCTCGGCCGGGATCCAGACGACGGCATCTCCGCGCTGCTCGTGGACGGACGGATGCTCTCGTCGATGACGGATGCGGAAGTGACGGCGATTCTGCCGCGGCTTCGGGTCGTTTCCCGTGTCACGCCCGCCGACAAAAGCCGTCTCGTTCGGTTGGCCGCGGCTGCCGGGCACATCACCGGGATGACGGGCGACGGCGTGAATGATGCACCCGCGCTCAAGGCCGCCGACGTCGGATTTGCGATGGGCAGCGGCACCGACATTGCGCGGGAGGCCGGCGACATCGTGATCACGGACGACAACTTCGTTTCGATTACGAAAGCGGTACTCTTCGGCCGGACGATTTTCTCGAGTATCCGCAAATTCATCACGTTCCAGCTGACGATGAATCTAGCCGCGGTCGGCGTCTGCGTGATCGGAACGATGTTCGGCATTGAGAATCCCGTGACGGTCATTCAGATGCTGTGGGTCAACATCATCATGGATACGCTCGGTTCGCTTGCCTTTGCCGGGGAGCCCGCGCTCGACGAATATATGCGCCGGCCGCCCGTTTCCCGCGGTGAATCCATTCTGAACCGTCCGATGGTCGCCGAGATCGCCCTCACCGGGATCTACGCCGTTTTGCTTTCACTCTGGTTCCTGCTTTCCCCGTCCATCCGTCATCTGACGGGCGGCGGCATTTCGCATCTGACCGCGTTCTTTGCGCTCTTCATCTTCATGGGCATCGGCATCGCGCTCTGTACCCGCACGCCGCGGATCAATCTCTTCGCCGGGATCGGAAAAAACCGCGCGTTTCTGCTGATCATGCCGGCCGTCGCGTTCATACAACTTTTGATGGTCTATTTCGGCGGCGAGGTGTTCCGCTGCGTGCCGCTGCCGCCGAACGTGCTCGGCTTCACGGCGCTGCTTGCGTTCTCCGTACTCCCCGCTGACGCCATCCGCAAGGCCCTCGTCGGGCTGCGGGCAAATCGCAAAGCAAAATAAAAATGACCCGTCCGACGGGGATACGCCGTTTTGTACGAATCATACAATCCGGCGCATCCCGTTCGTCGTGACGGGTCACTTTGCGTTCGTTTATTTCGTGATGGTGATCTTGTTGATAACGCCGGCCACATCCGGGTCGATGCCGCGCACGATGGTCATGCAGCAGGCACAGAGCTGGAAGAAGAGAACGGCGATCTGCGGATAGGTGAATTCGCTGCCGGCAGACGGGATCACGAACGGCGTCGTTCCTTCAATCGCGGCGGAGGCGTCATCGGTCAGAACGAGTACGTCGGCCTTGACGGCGAGCAGTTTGCGGCAGATCTCCTTCGCGTCGTCAGTCGTCTTGCCGTTCGGCGCGAGAACGAACACGAGGTCACCCGGCTTGACCTGTGCGATCGGGCCGTGGTGGAAGTCGGAGATCGGATAGCCCTTCATGGCGATCTTGTTGGTTTCGAGCATCTTCAGCGCGCCTTCGAGGGCAATCGAATACGCCATGCCGCGGCCGAGCAGGATCGCACCGGGGATATTCTTGTACTTGGCGGCGAACGCCATCACGTCGTCGAACTTCGTGTCGAGCATTTCCTGCGCCTTGGCGGCAACACCGCGCAGCTCGTTCAGCAGCTGATCGTTTTCAGCCCAGACGGCTGCCATCATGCCGAGGATCGTCATCTGCGTCGTGAAGGTCTTGGTGGCGGCGATGGAGGTTTCCGGGCCGCATCCGCAGAAGAGATGATATGCGGCGGCCTTCGCCATCGGAGAATCCGTATTATTGGTGACGGCTACGGTAATAGCGCCGTCTTTCTTCGCGGATTCGAGAACGGCCAGCACGTCTTCGGCCTTACCGGACTGGGAGACGCCGACGACGAGCATATCGGACAGATCGACGTGTGCGCCGTACTTCGTGAAAACGGACGGCGTCGCAAGCGTGCACGGGATCCCGGCAAAAATGCCGAACAGATACTGCGCGTAGATGCAGGCGTGATCGGACGTGCCGCGGGCTGCGAAGTATACGTGATGGATACCGGCTGCCTTCGCTTTGGCAACGATCTCACGCACGACGGGCAGGTTGCTGTCAATGACTTTCGCCAGTGCGCCGGGCTGTTCGCGGATTTCTTTTTCGAGGTTGATCATGATATTTCTCCTATTCTGTCATCGTCTGCTCAGATGAGCGACAAGGTTTTCAAGATAAAGATTTCGACAAATATGGTAAGGACGCAGACGAGCGTGGAAAGCAACAGAAGCTGTGCCGCCAGTTCGTGGTCATTGTCCATTTTCTTCGCCATGATGTAGCTGGATACGGCCGACGGTGCGCCGAAGCAGATGAGCACAGCGCCGAGCGACGGGCCGCGCAGTCCAATCAGAGCAGCGATGGCAACGGCGGCTGTCGGAAGCAGCACCGTCTTGATGACGGAGCCTGCGCAGGCATAGCCGATCCGGCCTTTGAGATTTTCCGGCTTGAAGTTCGCGCCGAGGCTGATGAGAGCGAGCGGCGTACAGAGGCCGGAAAGATAATTGAGCGTTTTATTGGCGGCGGTCGGAAGCGGGATCTTCCAGATCATGAACGGAAGTCCGAGCAGAACGCTGATGATGAGCGGATTCGTCACGATGTTTTTGAGCACCGACTTGAAGTTCACCTTATGATCGCCTTTCGATGAAAAGATCGAGAGGATCACCACCGAGTAGGCGTTGAACATCAAAATGACGAACGGCATGATCAGAGCGACGGTCTGTCCGCCGATGTCGCCGAACATATTATTGGCAAGCGGCACGCCGAGAATGGCGAAGTTTGAACGGCAGCTGCCCTGAATGAAGGCGCCGCGCTTTGCCTTATCCTTCATGAACAGCGTCGTCAGAAGCGACACGAGGATGAAGGCGCCCGTTACCGACGCGACGATATAGGCGATCAGCTTTCCGTTCGCGTTTCCGGCAAGCGTGCTCGACGCGACTTCCAGAAAGAGCATGACCGGCAGCGCGATCTTGAAAACGAGCCAGTCTGCCACCTCGCAGAACGCATCCGTGACCTTGCCAAAGCGCTTGAGGAAAACGCCGAGCACCACAAGCAGAATGATCGGCAGGATCGCGTTGATACTGTATATCAGATTATCAAGCATGGTCTTCTCCCAATGATTCGTACGCTTTCGTCACGCCTGCCGCTACGGATTCGGCAAACTGCTGCTGCCAGTCCTCGCGGATGACCTTGGCACGGTCCGCTTCGTTCGAGATGAACCCGACTTCGATGAGCACGGCCGGCATCTTCGTCTCGCGGACTGCCGCGAAGGAGTTGTAAACGTCGTACGTCTGGTCAACGAGCTGCGGATGCTCGTCCGTCATCTTTTCACGGATGGCGTCGGCAATGGAATCGGCGTAGCGTTCAGAGTGATCGTTGATCTTTACCCCGCTCTGCATATGGTAGAGGCGGATACCGTACACGGTGTCGTCTTCCGAATAGTCGGCGTGGATCGAAATAAAGTAGTCGGCGTCCGTCTGATTGACGGCGACACAGCGCTCGGTGATACTGTAAATATCATTCCAGTCCGTATCGCCCGCCGGTCTTGTCACGCCGTCATGGCTGAGAACCGCCTCGAAGCCTTCCAGTTCCAGCGCATCCCGCACCTTCTTCGCGATGGACATCGTGATATCTTTTTCAAGCCGATGATCGTCGTAAAGGTATGTAAGATCCGGGAGCTGACCGGCGCCGCCGTCCACAAATCCGTGACCCGGATCGACGCAGACGGTGAAATTCTTCGGCGCGCCTTTTCTCGGTTCGGCTACTGCACGTCCGATCCCTTCGGCAGGTACGGCCGGTATCGGCTCCGCGTCGACCGGCTGCGTATCCTCATACGTGACCGTGCGGTGTTCACACGCCGTCAGCAGAAGGCACGCCGCCAGAATGAGCAGAAGCCATTTTGTCATCTGATTCTTCATAACAGTTTCCCGTCATAAACAAAATTTGATCCGTGGAACAGAGTCTCCCCCATTCCACGGATAGAACGCGCTCACCGTTTCGAGAGCACGTCGCTTTCGTATTTCTTCATGTCTGCGATCCAGGCGTCGCCGACCGGCACGTTCTGCTGCTCGCAGTAAGCGTCCCAGACAAGGCCGAACGGGAGCGTCTTGATCTCTTCGAGGTATGCGAGACGGCTCGTATAGTCGCCCTCCGCCTCAAATTTCTGCAGTTTTTCCGTCGGTTCGAGCGCAGCCCACAGAAGCGCCT
>JAZUKT010000082.1:0-4898 GCA_045643445.1 Eubacteriales bacterium | reverse complement strand
CGGCGCTGTCATGCGCAAAAGCGGCGGCGGTGCGGATCCGGCCACAGCGGAACGACTGCTCACGGAAGCGCACGAATCCGCCGAAATCGAATAAAATCACGCGAAAATCCAACAAAACAACGGGGGAACGGCTCGGAAACGGGCGATTCTCCCGCTTTTTTATGCGATAAAAGTAAATTTAATTCGCACGAATCAATAACGAAATACAAATAATTATGGGGAATATATAATATATTGTTTGAATAAAGTGTTAATTCCAATCTGCCCGCTTGCGTGCCTGATCCGGCTCTGACACAAGATATGGGGCGCCGGGTTGGCGGGCTTCAAGATTTGGCGAAAAAAGGGATTCTGGCGGTCTTTGTCGAGCAGTGTGTATAAAGAAGCGCGTCTCCTGTCGGAAATGGCGGGAAATGCGCTTTTTTTTGATCTATATATTAAAAACTCTTCAACGAATTTCGCAAAACCCCTTGATTATTTCACCCCGATGGGTTATAATAATACCAGCGTGGGACAAAATGTCACGAAATTACACGAAATGGAGGAGAAAACGCATATGCTGACCGGCAAATACCATCATTCGCTTGATTCCAAAAACCGCGTCGTCATCCCGTCGAAGCTGAAGGAACAGCTCGGCGAAACCGTTACGATCCTCCGCAGCAGCGACAAATGCCTGACCGTGTATTCCGCCGAGGAGTGGCAGAATTACGCCGATAAGATCAGCCAGCTGCCGAAGACACAGCTGCGCAACATCACGCGTTATCTGTATGCGAACTCCCTTGAGGTACAGCCCGACGCACAGGGAAGAATCATGCTTCAGCCGGATATGCTCAAATACGCCGGCATTGAACATAACGTCGTAACGGTCGGATGCGGTAAATACGCCGAGATCTGGGCCGAGGAAGTCTGGAACGAACAGAACCTCGATGACGAGCCGGAAGACTACACCGACACGCTCGTTGAACTCGGACTCTGACGGAGCGGCCGATGGAGTTCTCACACATTTCAGTCATGGCGCCCGAGGTCATGGACGCGCTTCAGCCTGAACGCGGCGGCATCTACGTAGACTGCACGGCCGGCGGCGGCGGACATTCCTTCGAGATCGCGCGGCGGCTGCCCGACGGCTCGCGGCTCGTTTGCCTTGACCGGGACGACGAAGCGATCGCCGCCTGCACGGAACGGTTGAGACCGTACGAAGACCGGGTCACGATCGTCAAATCCAATTTCGGAAATCTTGCCGCGGCGCTTGATTCGCTCGGCATCACAAAAATAGACGGGGTCATGTGGGATCTCGGCGTCTCCTCCCATCAGCTGGACGACGGAGCGCGCGGCTTCTCCTATATGCAGGAAGCGCCGCTCGATATGCGGATGGATCAGACGGAAGCGAGAAGCGCCTACGACGTCATTAACACCTACCCCGAAGAAGAACTGAAACGCATCATCCGCGATTACGGCGAGGAACGCTTCGCACCGCGCATCGCATCCTTCATCCGGGAAGCGCGGGAAACGAAGCCGATCGAAACGACGACGGAGCTTGCGGAGCTCATCACGCGGGCGATCCCGACGGCACAGCGGATGAAAGAAGCGCAGAACCCGGCACGGCGGACGTTCCAGGCGGTGCGCATTGAAGTAAACGGCGAGCTCGACGCGATCGCACCGTCCATCACGGCGGCGTGCGAACGTCTGAATCCCGGCGGACGGATGGCGGTCATCACGTTCCATTCGCTTGAGGATCGCATCGCCAAGGAAACCTTCCGGACGCTCTCAACGGGCTGCACCTGCCCGCCGGAATTTCCGGTATGCGTCTGCGGCGGGAAACCGAAGATCCGGCTCCTCTCGCATAAGCCGATCCTCCCGTCCGACGAAGAACAGAAAGAAAATCCGCGTTCCCGCAGCGCCAAGCTGAGAACGGCGGAAAAACTATAACCCCGGCGGAATCAAAAAATCAAGGAGGGATGCTCTGTGACGAACAACTACCTGCTCGCTGACAAACTCAAAAGAGAATTCAGCAACCGTGGTGTCAAAGCATCCGCTTCTTCGGCTGAACGGCGCGAAACGAACCGCCGCTCCGCCGAGCCCGTGACGATCAATCGCCGGTATCATGCGCCGGATCCGAGCCGCCCGCCGATGTCGCGCCGTCCGAGCTATTCGGCTGATGCGAACGCGACGGATCGTTCCGCGGTACGCACGGACGCCGGAACAAACGTCAAGACCGTGCAGGAAGTAAAGGTACGCAAGAAGCGCCTTTCTCCGCTGCTCCCGGTGCTGCTCCTCATCACGACGATCATGATCATGACGGCGGTCGCTACCATTTCGGAAGCCTATCAGAAGACGACCGAGGTTTCGCGGCTTGAGAACGAACTGGAAACGCTGGTCGATCAGACGGAAGAACTGAGACTGAAACTCGAAGAAAAGAACGATATCCGCACGATCGGTACGTTGGCGACGACGAAACTCGGCATGACGAAGGAAGATTCGCTGCAGCGCCGTTACGTGTCGCTTTCCGACGGTGAACGGATCGAACTCATCGAGACGGAAGAGGAAGAAAATCCGTCCGGCGGCATCCTGCTTTCCGCATTCTCCGGGTATCTCGAGCGGATCGCGGATCGCTTCCGTTGAGAAAACGGCGGAATCCGGCAACAGAACAATATAGGATATAGCGGGCTGCGTCTATTATAGACTGGACAGCCCGTTAGTTTTCAGCATAAGCGGGTGACGGTGCCCATACACTGAAAGAGGAAGGGAGGCACACGATGGATCAGACGAAAAACAGAACGGATCGCAAAACAGCCATCAGAATGATTCTCGCTTTTCTCTTTTTCATTTTGATCGCCTCTGTCATCATCGGCAGACTGGCCCGCTATCAGATCAAGGAACACGACTATTACGAATCGCAGGTTCTGAATCAGCTGACGATCCAGACGGACGTCACGCCGGAGCGCGGTACGATCACCGACCGGAACGGCGTGGTGCTGGCGACGAACATAACGGTCTATAACGTCATTCTCTCTCCGGCGGACATCGTCGAAGGGATGAAGACGATCGCGAAGAAGAACAGCGACAGCGATAAGACCAACGACATACATTACAACTATGAAGACGCAGATTACGGCATCCGCTATCAGGGCGATAACATGGAAACGCTGATCGCGGAGGCGCTGTCTGCCTATCTTGATATTCCGCGTGAGACGGTATACGAAAAGATCGGCCGCACCGACCGTTATTATGAGGTACTCAAAAAGGACGTGGACGCCGATCTGGCCGAGCGAATCGAGAAACTGATCGCCGACTGCGGTCTGAAGCAGCAGATCTACTTCAACGCCTCCTCGAAGCGGTACTATCCGAAGGGAGACCTCGCCTGCCACGTTATCGGCTTCACGAATTCCGAGGGCGTCGGCATCTACGGTCTGGAAGCCTACTACAATAACCTGCTTGAAGGAACGTCCGGCCGGTACATTCTGGCGCAGGACGCGCGTCACAACGATATGCCGTTCGCGTACGAGCGGTTTATCGAGGCGGAAAACGGCTACAATATCACGACGACGCTCGACGTATACATCCAGTACGAACTCGAAAATCAGCTGAAGAAAACGTATCTCGAATCCGGCGCCGGCGACCGCGTCTGCGGCATGGTGGTGGATACGGAAACGTGCGGTATTCTGGCGATGGCGGTGTATCCGTCGTTCGATCTGAACGATCCGTACACGATCGACGAATACTCGCAGGCACAGCTTGACGCGGACGCGATTTCCTACGACTCTCTTCTGCTGCTTCAGTCGCAGATGAAGGCCGAGGGCTGGAAGCAGGAGAAGATCGACGCAAGTATCGAACGGGTGAGAGGCTCGAAGCTCGATCCCGAATCGGAAGAATACGACCTTCTGTACCGTGCGCTCATGTATAAGATGTGGAACAACAAGTGCGTCACGGAAACGTATGAGCCCGGCTCCACCTTCAAGGTCGTCACGACCTCGATGGCGTTTGAGGAGCAGCTGATCACGCCGAACACCGGCTTCGACTGCCCCGGCTACTGGTACGTTGACGGATGGAGCCAGCCGATCGCCTGCGCGGAACACAGCGGCCACGGCATGGGCATCCCGTTCTGGTACGGCCTGCAGCAGTCCTGCAACCCGACGCTGATGCAGGTGGCGGCGCGCATCGGACGCAGAACCTTCTACGACTATTTCATGGCATACGGCTACGGCGGCAGGACCGGCATTGATCTGCCCGGCGAAGTCGGATGCATCTATTCCTCCTATGAGGATTTCTCGAACGTGTCGCTGGCCGTCTATTCGTTCGGTCAGACGTTCAAGACCACGCCGATCCAGCAGATGCGCGCGATCACGGCGGTAGCGAGCGGCGGTAATCTCATGACGCCACACCTGCTTGCCTCCATCGTCGACGACGCCGGAAACGTGGTGCAGAATTATGAAACGGAAGTGGTCCGCACGGTCGTCAGCGGCGAAACGTGCGATACGATCACGGAAATTCTTGAACAGGGCGTAGCCACGGACGGCGCGGCGAAAAACGCCTACGTCAAGGGTTATCGCGTTGCCGCCAAGACGGGTACCTCCGAAAAGCGGGACGAATACGACGAATACGGCGAACGGCCGTTCCGTATCGGTTCCACGGTGGCCTACGCGCCGGCGGACGACCCGAAGATCGCGGCGCTCATCCTCGTCGATAAACCGCTTCTGTGCGCACCTTACGGCGGCACGGTCGCTGCTCCTTATATCTCGAATCTTCTTTCCTACGTTCTGCCGTACATCGGCGTAGAACCGCAGTACACAACGGAAGAGTTGGCCAAACTCGATGTCGTTGTGCCGGATTACGTCGGTTCGCCGCTCTCTGACGCTTTGAACGATATTGCACGCTATGGCTTTGGTGAAATCACCTACGGAAGC
>JAZUKT010000081.1:0-6174 GCA_045643445.1 Eubacteriales bacterium | reverse complement strand
ATCCGACTCCCTGCCGATGCTGCTGAACGGGTCGCAAAATGGGCGACGATCGACGGCGCGTGGATGTTCGGCTACCCGATGTTCGACTGGGCGGACGTGTCCACGCCGATCGACGCTTTCGATCCGGCAAACGGCGGCATGACGTTCCGCTATTACACCTACGGCGGCTACCGTGAGGGCGGCTCGTACTATCTCTACAACGTGCCGGAAGAGCTGGACGCGCCCGGCGAATACTGGATCGACTACGACAATCTCAAACTGTACTATTATCCGATCGACGGGGCGGCGGACGGCGTGATGATGACGCTCGGCAGCGCACCGCAGTTCTCCGGCACGGTGTCGCACATCACCTTCGACGGTATTACGTTCGTCGGGAGTCCGGGCGACATCATCAACCTCGAAGGCGACTTCATTTCGGTGAAGAACTGCACCCTCAAGGATGCGGACGGCTACGGCATTTACCTGACCGGCTACAACGAAACCGTTTTCAATTCCGAAATCTGCCACGTCGGCCGGGGCGGTATCCTCATCAACAGCGGCGACAAACTGACGCTGACGCCCGGCAATTCGTGGGTGGACAACTGCTACATCCACCACTATGCCGAGATTTATAAGACCTATCAGGACGGCGCGTGGGTCTCGGGCGTTGCCGACAAGATCACGCACACGGAGATCTGCTATGCGCCGCATTCCGCCATCTGCGCGACCGGCAACGACACGCTGCTCGAATACAACTACGTCCACGACGTGGTGCAGAAATGCTCCGACGGCGGCGCGTTCTATGCAGGCGGCCGTTCGTGGTCGGCGGGCAACGTGATCCGCTACAATAAATTCGAGAACATCGGCAACGACAATTAGCGCGGAACGGCGATCTCCTTCGACGACGGTCTCTGCGGCTACGCGGCATACGGCAACGTCATCGACCATTCGTCGGGCGGCTGCTTCCTTGTCGGCGGCGGACGCGATATCCAGATCTACAACAACCTCGGTATCGGTGAGGAAGGCAAATCGGAAACCTTCATCGCCTACGACCAGCGGCTCATCGACTGGTACGAGCAGGGTAAGGAAAATACCTACGTGAACAACGGCTGGTGGAATTCGCTCACGGAGCTTCCCCTTCACGAAGGCATCTGGGCGGAAAAATATCCTCAGATTGCCGCTATCCACTTCGACCGCGATAACCGCGAGGATCCGAACTTCCTCTGCAACCCGACCGGTTCCGTCATCAAGAACAACATCTGGATCGGTCCCGAAAAGCGCTGGACGTTCTCCATTGATCCCGCCGTGCACGAATACTCCGAAGTCGGCTACAACTACGTCCACCATGATCTGGACCGCGTCTTCGAGCCGGGCACCTATGAGCTCACGAAGGTTGCGAGCCGCGACAAGGAACTCGAATGGGAACCGATTCCCTACGACCAGTTCGGAAGATACGAAATTGACTGAGAGAAAGGAAAAATCTCATGAAAAAGACACTTGCGTTATGCCTCGCACTGCTGTTCCTGGCGGGAGCCCTGTTCTCCTGCGGAACGAAATCGGTCGACGAACCGGACACTGATACCGCAGAAACCGTCGGCGAAGCAGTCGCAACCGACTACAAGGGGCCCGAATTCTTCGTTGCCACCGACGGCGACAACGCGAATGATGGTTCAAGCGAGCATCCGTTCGCTTCAATCAACGCCGCCGCTGACCGCATCCGCGCGCTCCGTGCCGACGGCAATACCGACGCTTTCACCGTGACCGTGCGCGAGGGCGTTTATAAGACTTCGCCCTATTCCTTCCAGGCAGCGGACGGCGGCACTTCCCTTGACGCGCCCGTTATCTATCGCGCCCAAGGAAACGTAACCATCCTCGGCGGCCGGGAAATCCCGTTTTCCGCCTTTGAGCCCGTTGCCGACGACGGCATGAAGGCACGCTTCTATCCCGAAGTGGCCGATCAGATCCTCGTCTGCGATCTCGGCGCGCTCGGCGTCACGGCAGAAGAGATCGGCGGCGTTTATGCCTACGGAACGGCCAACCAGTCCTCGCATTTCGATCCGTCCTATCAGGGCACGAACATCTCCTTCTTCTGGAACGAGGAACGCATGACGCTCGCCCGTTTCCCGAACGACTCCGGCGAATATCTGCCGACCGATTTCCTCTGGATCAACGACGAGACCGACGTGCTCGATCCCGGCTCCCGCGGCGATGACAACTGGGCAGGCGGCACGCTGAAGCTCTCCGACGAAGCGAACGAACACCTCTCCCGCTGGGCAACACTCGACGGCGCGTGGACGTTCGGCTACTTCAAATTCGACTGGGCAGACGAAACCACGCCCGTCAAGGCATATGATCCCGAAGCCGGCTCCGTCTCCTTCGTCTTCAATCCGTATTCCGAGTACTACCCCGGCGGATCGTACTACTTCTACAACGTCGCGGAAGAACTGGATGCGCCCGGCGAATACTGGGTTGACCGCGACAATCTGAAACTCTACATTCTCCCGAAGGATGATCAGACCGACGCGACGATCACGTTCAACTGCGTGAAGTCCCCGCTCTTCTCCGGCGAGATCGCCAATACGACCTTTGACGGCTTCACCTTCACGGGCTACTGCGGCGACATCTTCCGCTTCACCGCGGCAAACGGCTTTACGATGCAGAACTGCACCGTCAAATTCTCCGACTCCTATGGCTTCTATGTTTCAAGCGGCAATAACAATACCGTCCGCCGCAATACCTTCACGCACATGGGCAAGGGCGGCGGTTCCTTCAACGGAGGCGGTGATTCCGCAACGCTCACGCCTTCGAACAACCTTATCGAGAACAACAAACTCCTCCACTATTCCGAGATCCAGCGGATGTACACGGGCGGCTTCGGCCTGAACGGCGTCGGCGGCACGATCCGTCACAACGAGATCGGCTATGCCCCGCACTCCGCACTTTCGGCAGGCGGTCAGAACAACACGATCGAATGGAACTACGTTCACGACGTCGTGCAGGAATGCAATGACGGCGGCGCTTACTACGGCGGCGGTCAGTGGCACTCCATCGGCAACGTCATCCAGTACAACAAATTTGAGAACATCGGCAACGAAACGCACAACGGCACGTCCATCTACTTCGACGACGGCCTCTCCGGCTGGACGGCACGCTACAACGTCATCCACAATTCGGCGGGCGCCGGTTTCCTTGTCGGCGGCGGACGCAATATCGAAGTCTACAACAACCTTGTCGTCGGCGGCGAACTGGGTCAGACCTGCATCGCCTACGACCAGCGTATGATCACCTGGTACAACATGGAGGATCACCCGAACGTCTGGGATCCCGAACAGAACGGCTGGTGGGCACAGCTCAAGGCACTGCCGTACACCGAGGGCATCTGGGCGGAATCCTTCCCGAATCTCGCCAAGGCGCATTTTGACACCACGCGCCCGGACGACGTCGATTTCCTCTGCAACCCGTCCTACTCCGTTGTGAAGAACAACATCTGGATCGGCCAAACGCAGCGCTGGACCTTCGTCTTTGATGAAGGCGTGCAGAAGTATGCCGAAATCGGCTACAACTACACGCACACCGACATTGACCGCGTTTTCGAGCCCGGCACCTACGAGCTGACGAAAGTCGCTCTCCGCGATAAAAACCTCGAATGGGAACCGATCCCGTACACCGGCTTCGGCGTTGAACCGTAATTCCGTCGTCATTTTCATCATCAAGGAGAACATCATGAAAAAAACATTTCTGCTTCTGCTCGCTCTTCTGCTGACCTTCTCCCTGATCGCCTGCGGTCAGGTCGGAACGCCCGGCCAGTCAGACGAAACGACAGATCCCGTTAGCACCTCCGACTATAAGGGACCCGAATTTTTCGTAGCCACCGACGGCGACGACGCGAATGACGGCTCTGCGGAGCATCCGTTTGCTTCGATCAACGCCGCCGCTGACCGTATCCGTGCGCTCCGTGCCGACGGCAATACCGATGCGTTCACCGTTACGGTCCGCGAAGGCACCTATGAAGGCAAGCCTTATGTATTTCAGGCGACCGACGGCGGCATCTCCCTTGACGCGCCCGTTATCTATCGCGCAGAAGGCGACGTTACCATCCTCGGCGGGAAACAGTTTATGGTCTCCGACTTTGCTCCCGTGACTGACGAAGCCATGAAGGCAAGATTCGCGCCCGAGGTCGCCGACGGTGTGCTGGTCTATGATCTGGCGGCGGCCGGTATTACGAAAGACATGATCGGCGGCGTCTATGCCTACGGTTCGGCCAATCAGGCAGGAAGCCACGGTGACGAATACAAGGGCACGAACATTTCCGTTTTCTGCGGCGACACGAGACTGATGCTCGCCCGTTATCCGAACGATTCCGGCAACTACGTTCCCGAGGATTTCCTCTGGATCGACACGGAAGAGCAGATCATCGACGAAGGCTCGAAGGATGCGGAAAATCCCTACGGCGGCACCCTGAAGCTCTCCGACGAAGCGAACGCACATATGTCGCGCTGGGCAACGCTCGACGGCGCATGGTCGTTCGGCTACTATATGTTCGACTGGGCGGACGAAACGACGCCTGTCAAGGATTACAACAAGGAGACGGGCGAGGTCACGTTCCTCTTCCGTCCGTACAGCGGCTACCGCGTCGGCGGATCGTACTACTTCTACAACGTTGCGGAAGAACTGGACGTCCCCGGCGAATACTGGATCGACCGCGATAACCTGAAGCTCTACCTGATCCCGACGGAAGAGGAAAACGCGGTGATTACGATCAATCTCGAAAAGAATTACCTCTTCTCCGGTGAAATCGCCAATCCCGTGTTCGACGGCTTCACGTCCCGCGGCTTCTGCAGCACGATTTTCTCCTTCAGCCGGGCGAACGGCTGGACGCTCGAAAACAGCAGCGTCCTCTGCTGCGACGGCTACGGCTTCATCTCCTCAAAGGGCGACAACAACACCGTCCGCAGCTGCTCCTTCATCCACATGGGCCAGGGCGGCGGCTACTTCAACGGCGGCGGCGACGCGGCAACGCTCACGCATTCGAACAACCTCATTGAGAACAACTATCTGCTCCATTACAGCGAAATACAGAGAATGTACGGCGGCTGCTTCGGTCTGAACGGCGTCGGCGGCTCGATTCTCCACAACGAAATCGGCTATGCCCCGCATTCCGCGCTCGGCGCAGGCGGTCAGGAAAACCTCATTGCCTGGAACTACGTCCACGATGTGGTACAGGAATGCAACGACGGCGGCGCATACTACGGCGGCGGTCAGCTCCACTCCATCGGCAACGTGATCGAACACAACAAGTTCGAGAACATCGGCAACGAAACGCACGGCGGTACGGCCGTTTACTTCGACGACGGTCTCTGCGGCTGGACGGCCAGATACAACATCGTCATTCATGCAAGCGCCGGTTTCACGATCGGCGGCGGCCGCAACATTGAGATTTACAACAACCTCATTGTGAACGGCGGAGAAGGCGGCGGTATCGGATGTGACCAGCGTGCCTACACCTGGTTCACGGACGGCAGCCATCCGGCACTCGAGCACGGCGACGAGAACAACGCATGGTGGAAGCAGCTCACCGACCTGCCCTACAACACGGGCGTATGGGCGGAGAGATACCCGAATCTTGCGAAGATCCACTATGACATCGAGAATACCGACGACATTGACTTCGCGTGCAACCCGTCTTATGACGTCATCCGCGACAATATCTTCATCGGCGAAAAAAGAAAGTGGACCTACTGGTTCGAGGATCGTTTCTACACCTATTCGACGATCGAAAACAACCTCGTTTACGAATCTCTGGATCGCATTTTCGAGCCCGGCACCTACGATTTCAACAAGGTCGGCAAGCGTGCCAAGATCAACTGGGAAACGTTCCCCTACGACGGCTACGGCGTAGTTGCCGATTAACCGAAATCAACTGTATATGAGGTACGCATCATGAAAATCAAATCGCTCCGACTTCTCAGTCTTCTGCTCGCAGCCCTGATGCTGCTGATGCCGGTCGCCTGCGGGAAAGAGCCCGCCGACGCGGAAACGACGCCTGCCGGATCCGTTGAATCGGAAGCGCCGGTCGAGCCCGCCAAAGACAGCGGCGTGACCTACGTCTTCTCGGGCGAGAACGCCGACCGTCCCGGTTACGCCGAGGGCGTGGTCGAGATCGCATGGGCGGATGAGACGGTCGGTTCCTCCTAC
>JAZUKT010000080.1:0-5360 GCA_045643445.1 Eubacteriales bacterium | reverse complement strand
CCGTCCGCTTCATATGCGCCGAGATCAGCGAGACGGTTGATCTCATCGGAGGTCGGAACTTCGACCGTGCCCTCTTCGTTATTGGAAGGCAGGTAGGAGAGCAGCGTGCGTGCGGCAGCGATCGCCTCAGCGTCGGATGCGGCCTTCAGCGAAGCTACGCCGGCTTCGACGGATTCCTTCACGGTACCGCCGCCAACGACGAATGCGGGATTGACGCTGATCTTCGACTGCTCGGTCGCGATCACGAAATCAAACATGGTGGCGAGCACGGCGGATGCACCCTCGGCTACGCCTGCAACAACGGCGATCTGCGGGATCACGCCCGACGCCATGCTGACTGCCTTCATGACAGCGCCGTAACCAGCCAGCGCACGAACGCCTTCCGGGAGATATGCGCCCGCGCTGTCGAAAATTCCGACGATCGGGCAGCCGTTCTCCACGGCCATCTTATAGAGCGCGGTGATCTTCTTCGCAGAAGCCTCGCTTACCGATCCTTTCGTTCTGCCCATGTCCTGCGCAAAGGCATAGACCAGGCATCCGTCCACGGAACCGTAACCGCACAGAACGCTCTCGAATTCGTCCGCAGCGGAGGCGTCAAATTCGCTCATTCTTCTCATCGTGTAGGCGCCGATCTCCGTAAAGGTATCCGCGTCAAACAGGGCGGTCAGCCGTTCTCTGGCGTTCATCTGTCCGTTCTTACCCGGTTTGTCGCTTTTCGCAAGAAGTTCGCGGAAAGCAGCAGCCGTCTTCGGAGAGGATGCAGCGCCATCGCACATCTTGGTGTTCTCCATATATGTCCTCCATATGATTATAATACTGTCATGGATGTGCAGAAATCGAGGTTTTGTTACATAAGCCCCAAATTCTACCCCATTATACTAATTATACTTCTTTTCCCGCTTTATATCAAGCGTAAATCAAATTATTTATAGAAAGTTCATAATTGTCGGATGCATTCTCCGACTCGCGGCGTTATACTGATGACAGTTTACGCAAGGAGTCTCCCATGCTGATTGATTTTCACACGCACGCTTTCCCGGATTCGCTCGCAGAACGCGCCATCGCCTCCCTCCGGGTACACATTGACGCGGTTCCCCACACGGACGGTACGATCGGTGATCTGATCCGCACGATGGACGAGAGCGGTACGGATCGCTCCGTCGTCTGCAACATTGCGACCAATGCACGACAGGTAACACACGTCAACGATTTCGCCATCGACACGCTCCGCCGGTACGGTGACTGCATCACGCCGCTCGGCAGCATCCACCCGGATTACGAGAAGCCATACGAGGAGATCGAACGCCTTCGGGCTGCCGGGATCGACGGGCTCAAGATCCACCCCGATTATATGCGGACGATGATCGACGACGACGCATTTGATCCGATTTTCGACGCGGCTGCCGACGCCGGGATGTTCCTCGTCACGCACACCGGGATCGACGTCGCCTATCCCGACAAGATCCACGCGACGCCGGACGAGATCCTCAACCGGCTGAAACGCTCGCCGAAAGCCGTGCTCGTCGCCGCGCACTTCGGTCAGAATTTCCGGCCGCTCGACGCGCTTGAAAAACTCGCCGGGCAGGAACTCTATCTCGACGTATCGCTCTGCGCGCTGGCCAAAGTCCCGAAGGACGTGGCGGCCGCGATCCTCCTGAAGCACGACAGCGACAGGCTTCTTTTCGGTACGGACTGTCCCTGGGCAACGCAGCGGGACACGTTTGAATACGTCGATTCCCTGCCGATCCCGACCGGACTCAAGGAAAAAATCTTCTGGCGCAACGCCGCCCGTCTGCTCGGGCTCTGACAAACGAGAAAAACCGCCGTCCGTTTCAAAACAGACAGCGGTCTTTTTATTTCTTTTACTGATCTTTCGGTTTCTCCTGCGCGGCCGCTCCGCCGAATCCTTCGCTGAACATGGAAAAATCGTTCTTCCCGTTCAGCCCGTCCTTCTGCATCATCTGCTCGAGAACGTGGATGTCAGAACTGATGTCGATCGTCTCGTGGCTGAACAGCTGATCGACCTGCTGCTCAAATCCGACGACGAGCATATCGAGGATCTCTTCAATATTCTGCTTCGACTTCTTCATGTTCTCGCCGGCCACGCCGACCCGCTCGATCCGGCTGTACGATTCAAGCAGTTTGAGCGTCGTCGGGAGGTAATAATTCATGAAGGTGCGGATGCGCGGCATGGCTTCGGGATGATCGGTCACGTAATCGAAAATATTGCGGGTATGCCCTTCGATCCGGTCGATTTTCTCGGAAACCGCGTCGTCCTCGATCTCATCGTTCAAACGGCGGATCTCATGCAGAATCGTTCCGAAACTCTTGCTCTGTCCGTCCGTATCGTCGCCGGTGTCTTCTTCCTCCGCCTTATCTTTTTCTTTATCAAAAAGATTGCCGTAGACGGTGTGGTAGTCAAACGCTTCCGGCTCATCCGGCTCGGCGTCCGGCGAACGCATGAAATTATTGGTTCCGAGGTCGATATAGGCCGTATCGCCGAAATCGCCGCGGTTGATCATATTCTGGATATCCTTCCGGATCTTTTTCAGACTGCGCCCGGAGGCGGCCGCCAGTTTGGTCAGGTTGAAGCTCTTGCGGTTGCCGATCATCGTGCGGATGCGTGCGTAGCGGACGTCCCGTTCGTTCACGTATTTTCCGCCGAGCGTCAGGGCTGCCGCACCGAGTCCGAATACAAGCGGTATGAGCAGCGACGACCATCCTTCAAACGGCGAAAACGAGCCGAGCAGCGTCAATCCGGCAAGAACCGCCGATATGATACTGCTGACCGACAGGAACTTCGAAAGTTTGGAACGGCGGAGAGGTGACGACTGCCTGGGTTCGCTATTCTGGGCAGATGCCGCATTCTGAGCAGATGCCGCCATTTTCTCTTTCGACTTGGCAAGATAGGACTCATAGGACGGCGCCTGATACGGCGTATAGGTCGCCCTGGGGCTGTTCTTTACGGTCTGGCTTTCCTGCTGAGCCTGCTGTTGCTGCTGATTCTGTCCGCCGCTGTTTTTTTTGCCCATCAGATAGAGCACGGTGAGAAGAATACCGGCCGGCCAGTAGACAATGTATGCGAACACGATCAGCGGAATCGGGATCTTGAAAGACTGTTTATTATTACCGTTATTATTGCCCACGGTCACGCCTCCTTCCCACTGTTTATTCTTTCATCTATTATACGCGATTCAATCGGAAAATTCAAGACATTTCGTAAAAATCCCGCGCCGGCCAAACACGCTCAAACAGATTCGACCGACCGCGCTTCCCCGCTTTGCGGATGAGGCCTTTCGTCTCGAATACTTTCACGACGCCGCTCGCCGTTCGCCCGTCGATTTTCGCAGCTTTGGCAAAATCGGTGATCGTGAAGGCCGGCGGACAATTTTCGGGAATCCACGCGGCAAAATCCTCCGCCGTCGTCAGCTCCGTGATCCCGTGCAGCTCCGACGGTACCCGTTCGTATCGGTGCGAACCGCGCTTTCTGTCACGGCTCCATCCGTCGAGCAGCCGATATTCGTCGATATCGAGCAGGACGGCCAAAACGGTGAGGTTCGGATCGTTCACGTACGGCAGAAGCCGGCACAGCTCGAAGATCGCGTCATACACCGTGGCGTGAAGAGGCGAATTATGCCGCGG
The DNA here is from genome assembly GCA_045643445.1 of Eubacteriales bacterium. Lineage (GTDB taxonomy): Bacteria > Bacillota > Clostridia > Oscillospirales > CAG-272 > UMGS1696. The sequence continues at coordinate 1,718 of JAZUKT010000080.1, read as the reverse complement.
CAGGATCTCGCTCGTTTCGGGGTCGATCCACGATACCGTCTTATGCACGGCCAGCGGATAAACAAGGCGCACCCGATAATCCGGGAGATACGCGGCAAGCTTCGGTCCGAGCCCGGAAAAGCCGCCGGTCTGGATCTCCGTGATCGTACGCTCGCGGCAGATATCGGCGATGTACCCGTTCACCGGGATCTCATGGCACGCGCTGTCCGCTTCAAAATAATCTTTCAGAATGAGGTGCAGTTTCTTCTCCTTATAGGTACCGATATTGAACCGTTCGTGCGCCGAAAACGTATGATCATACACGATCTGATAAAAGCGCGCTTTATTGATCTCCATCGCCGACACCTCACTTTTTTTCATTATTGTAACACGAGGTTTCACCGCTGTCAAGGCGTATCGGATGCCGCGCCCGCCGGTCGATCGTTTTTTTGACAGAATGCCGTTTGATTTATAAATACCCTTGACTTTTTCCCGGTCGTCATGTATAATTCTTATACAGTGTAAAATAATTCCGATTTACTTTCCCCCATCATAGTGAAAGGACTGACGAATCATGAACAACATCAATCTGCAAAGCATCAAGCACGAAAGCATCCGCGGCATTTTCCAGACGATCACCGAAGCTGAAAAAATCAGCCGCGCCGAAATCGCCGGAAAAACCGGACTCAGTCTCGTCACGGTCGGCAAGATCGCGGACGCGCTTCTCGATATGGATATCCTCACGCAGGAAAAGGAGATCCGTCCGCAAGCCGGTCGCCGTGCCGGGATCCTCCGCGTCAATCCGGCGCTCTATGCCGTCATTCTCGATCTGACGACCGCCGATTTCCGCTATACAGTCATGAATCTGCGCCTGCAGCCAATCGAAACCGGCTCGTACCGTTATCGCCCGGAGCTGTCGTACGATGAAAATCTCACCGCTTTCCTCACCGAAACGGCAGTCGGCACCGCACGCAAATACGGCGAGGATACCTGCTTCGGTCTCGGCCTTTCCGTTCCGGGTCCTTATCACGGATCCACCGACACCGTCTCTACCTGCCGCGTGCCGGAACTGCGCCTCATTCATCTGCGGGAGACTGCCGAACGCTGCTTCGCCCGTTCTCCCCTGATCATTGACTCGCAGATCAATGCGGCTGCCCGCTCGAGCGTTTCCCACATCGACGGCTACCGGCAGAAAAACATCGTCTACTGGCACATCAGCCCGTCTCTCCTCTGCGGCGCTACGCTCATGAACGGCGAACTTATTCTCGGACGCGACAACAATCCCTGCGACTTCGGCCGGATGCTCTATTCCTACGGTCTCACGCTCGAAGAAAAAGTCGCGCTCTGCAAAAACGAGGAAGAATGCGCAGAAGCGCTCAGCGGTCCGATCCACAACGTACTGAAAATTCTCAATCCGCACGCGATGATTATGGAACACGATCTGCCGTATCCGTGCGAGGACATGATTCCGCTGATCGAAAAGCAGCTGACCAGCCGCTTCGGCATGAGCCGCGATGAAGTGCCGGAGATTATCAGCGCCCCCTACAACAATCACAACGCCGCCATCGGGCTGACGATCTCGCCCCGTGACAGCTGGCTCGACCGGATGGTTTTCGGTTCGTCCGAACGGCAGTAAGTTATGGAAGCCATTCAAAAATATCCGATCCGGCTCGCGCCCTGCACCACGGATGCGATCTGGGGCGGCAATCGGCTGATCAGCCGCTACGGCAAGGTGGCAG
>JAZUKT010000079.1:0-1926 GCA_045643445.1 Eubacteriales bacterium | reverse complement strand
GCAGACGATCGAGGCGACGCCGAATCTGACCGTCGTGCAGGCGGAAGTGACCGAGGTGGTCTGCGAGCCGGATGAGCGCGGCGTGATGCGCGTGATCGGCGTTCGGACGGAGCCGTGCGGGGATTTTGCCTGCCATGCGGCGATTTTGTGTACCGGCACGTATCTCGGCGGCGTCACGCACGTCGGCGACGTACACCGCGCGTCGGGACCCGACAATTCGCTCCCGGCGACCGGGCTGACCCGGCATCTTCAGGCGCTCGGCGTGGAAATGCTCCGTTTCAAGACGGGCACGCCGCAGCGCATCCACAAACGAAGCATTGATTTTGACGCGCTGGAAGTGCAGCCGGGCGACGACTGGATCGAGCCGTTTTCCGTCCGCACCGACGCAGAAAAACTGAATCAGATCAGACAGATCCCGTGCCACGTCGTCTACACGAACGAAAAAACGCACGAGATCATCCGCGCGAACATCCACCGCTCGCCGCTTTATTCGGGGCTGATCCACGGCGTCGGACCGCGGTACTGCCCGTCCATTGAGGACAAGGTCGTGCGGTTTGCGGACAAGGAACGGCATCAGCTGTTTGTCGAGCCGATGGGGGAGAGCACGGACGAAATGTATCTCCAGGGGTTCTCGTCGTCGCTTCCGGCGGACGTGCAGGTCGAAATGCTGCACTCTCTGCGCGGTTTCGAGCACGCGGAGATCATGCGCTACGCCTATGCGATCGAATACGACTGCGTGAATCCGCTGGAACTTGCCGGCACGCTTGAATTCAAGAAGATCCGCGGGCTCTTCGGCGCGGGACAGTTCAACGGCACCTCCGGCTACGAAGAGGCGGCGGCGCAGGGACTGCTCGCGGGCATGAATGCGTCGCTGTATCTGAGAGAGCGCGAGATGATCATTCTGCCGCGCCATTCGTCCTATCTCGGGACACTGATCGACGACCTCGTGACGAAGGGCACGAACGAGCCGTACCGCATCATGACCGGGCGGAGCGAATATCGGATCCTGATCCGGCAGGACAACGCGGAAGAACGGCTGTCGGCCTACGGATACCGGGCGGGTCTGCTCTCGCGGGAAGCCTATGAGGCAACGGTCGAGCGGACGCGGATCGTGAAGGAAGAAGTGGAGCGGACGCGGCACGTCAATCTCGGCCCGACCTCCGGGATCAACCCGATCCTCGAAGCAAACGGGACGACGCCGATCACGAGCGGGACGACCCTCTGTGAACTGATCCGGCGGCCGGAGATGGACTACGACAAGACGGCGCCTGTCGATCCCGCGCGGCCTGATCTGCCGAAAAAACTGCGCGACCGTGTCTGGACGGAGATCAAGTACGAAGGATACATCCGCCACGAACAGGAAGAGGCGGCGCGGCAGTCGAAGGCGGAATCCACCCGTCTTCCGGCGGACATTCCGTATAAGGAGATCCGCGGTCTGCGGCTTGAGGCGGCACAGAAGCTCGACAAGGTGCGGCCGGAGAATATCGGACAGGCGGCGCGCATATCGGGCGTGAATCCCGCCGACATTACGGTGCTGCTGATCTGGCTGCAGAGCGCGGCAGGGAAGCAGGAACGCGGCGGCGAAGCAAAGGAGACTGAATCATGAAAATTGCACCCGAGATCCGGGCACTGACCGCAGAAGCGGAAGCGGCGCTCGCGGATATTTTCCGGGACATAGACGAAATCGCGCGGGTACACACGGAACACGTGCTCGACTGCTTCCGCGAGGCGGAGGTGTCGGAATCGCTGTTCACGCCGTCAACGGGCTACGGCTACGGCGACCGCGGACGTGATACGATTGACGCGCTGGCGGCGGCGGTATTCCGTGCGGAGTCCGGCTTCATGCGGCCGTCGCTTCTGTCCGGCACGCACACCCTGACGGTCGCGCTGTTCGGCATCCTGCGGCCGGGCGATACGATGCTCTGC
>JAZUKT010000078.1:0-1602 GCA_045643445.1 Eubacteriales bacterium | reverse complement strand
CGCACTGCGGACACCGTCCGAGCCATTTGGCGCTCTGATAATCGCATTCTTTGCAGACATAGACCGTTTTCGCTGCTTTCATGTCGTTCCCGTCCTTCACGATGTTCGTTTTCTTTCTCTATTATACCGCGGATTCGCTTTTTTCGCAAGCGCCCTCCGCCGTGCTGTGCAACGATAATTTTCCGCTTTCCCGGACGGGTATACTTTTCCCGGTCAATGTGGTATAATAGGATCAAATCAGCAGAATTCGGAGGAACGGATCATGACGAAAAAACGGCTTGTCCCCATTCTGCTCTGGTGCGCCGTCGCCGCCGTCATGATCGCCATCTTCGCCTTCTCCGCCGAAAACGCCGCCGAATCCACGGAGTCGTCCGATTCCGTCCTGCGCGTGGTGCTCTCGGCCGTCCGGCGCGATTTTTCGTCTCTCTCCAATGCGGAACAGACGGTGATGCTCGAGCAGTATTCCCACCTCATCCGCAAATCGGCGCATTTCTCGATCTACGCGCTGCTCGGCTTTCTGCTGAACGCCGCACTCGTTTCGTCGCGCGTCCGGCCGAATCTTTCCCTTGCACTTGCGCCTGCCGTCGGGCTGATCTACGCCGCGACAGATGAGGTGCACCAGCTTTTCGTTCCCGGTCGGAGCGGAGCCGTCACGGACGTTCTGCTTGACACGGCAGGCTGTCTCGCCGGCGCGCTCATCTTCAGCCTGATTTTCTATTTGATCCACAGACACAAAAATTCAAGACAACAACCGTAAGGAGGTTTCCCGTGGCTTTTCTTGATCTGCATTTCTACTCGGAAGTGCTCGGCATGAACGTACCGCTCCACGTCGTCCTGCCCCGCAAAATGGGTGACTGTGACGACGACGGATGCACTGCCGTTCCGACACTCTACCTGCTGCACGGTCTGACGGACGACCATTCGACCTGGATGCGCCGCACCTCGATCGAACGGTATGCCGAAGAGCGCGGCGTCGCCGTCGTCATGCCGACTACGGAGCGCGGCTGGTACACCGACATGGCCGTCGGCTTCCGCTACCGCACGTTCGTCGGCGAAGAACTCCCGGCCGTCTGCCGCACGCTCTTCCCTCGTCTCTCTCCCCGGCGTGAGGATACCTGGGTCGCCGGGAATTCGATGGGCGGCTACGGCTCTCTCATGCTTGCGCTGACCTATCCCGGGACGTTCTCGATCGCCGCTCCGCTCTCCGGCGCGTTTGATCCGTACTACGTCTATCAGAAAGACGATCCCGAGGCCGCCGACATTTTCGGTTCGTCCGACGCCTTCTTCGGCTCGGTGAACGATCCGTATCATGCGGCCGCCGTTTACAAAGAATCCGGCAAGCCGCTCCCGAAGATTTTCATGTGGTGCGGAAGCGAGGATTTTCTCATTGATCCGAATCACAAGATGCGCGACACGCTCTCGTCTCTCGGCTACGATCTGACGTACACCGAGACGCCCGGCTCACATTCCTGGTGCTACTGGGACCGCGAGATCCAGAACGCCCTCGACTTCATGTTTGAAAAACGGGAGGAGCTTTGATATGGCACACGTACATATGAATTTTTCTTCCGCCGTACTCGGACGCGGCACCGCCTGCGAGGT
>JAZUKT010000077.1:0-3430 GCA_045643445.1 Eubacteriales bacterium | reverse complement strand
GTCGGGAAACCGCCAAGCCGAAGGACGTTCCGGCGCGAATGAATGCGCTGCTCTCGGCTTACAATTCCGCCGATATGATAACGATTGAAGATGTCATCGCTTTCCACCATGACTTTGAGCGCATCCACCCGTTTCAGGACGGCAACGGCAGAGTCGGGCGTCTGATCACGCTGAAGGAGTGCCTGCGCAATAACATTGTTCCGTTCATCATCGAGAAATAAAAAAAGGCGTTTTACTATCGCGGTCTTGCCGAGTGGGAGAATGAAAAAGGCTATCTGATCGACACCTGCCTTGACGGGCAGGACACCTTCAAACGCCTGATAGATATGTTTGATATTGATGTTTCAAGTTTGGGCCAGACGGGGGGGTAACTTTCCAAGAAGCTCCGCAAAACCATTGAAAATACAGGGATTTTCGGAATCGTTCCGACATAGTACGGCATCAAAGCCGCACGTCGCGCCCCGCAGTTCAGCAAGCGCCGATCGCAATTGCAGAATGCTCAAAAGCCCCGAAACCGTGCGGTTTCGGGGCTTTGCTCCCGTTTCGTCTCAACGCGTCTCGAATATAACCGTTTTATCGGGGACGAGCGATTATTTTTTGCTCATTTTGCAGGTTCGCGAACATCCGACCTGAAAGCAGAGGACTTTTTGCGTATTCCGCGCGGCGAATTCAGTACGTATCCACGGAGTTCCTCTCCCCGACCAGGAAATCCCGCACGTGTTCGAACATTTCCGTCAGGGGGATCGGATCGTCGCCGGTCAGCTTTTTGAAATCGTCCGTACACACCGCCATCTGGTTCTTGCGGATGGCTCTGCCGAAGCTGACCATGCCGTCGGAGCAATACGGGAACTTTGCCGCGTCGCCGGTCCACTCGCCGTCCGTCTTTCTCGGAACGCCCATGGCGTCAAAATAGGCGTAATTTTCCTCGTCGCTGATGGCCTCGTACCGCACGTTCAGCCCCGTCACGGCATTGCCGAGGCGGACGAATTCGCCGATCGAAAGCAGCTGCGCGCCGTTGACGTCGATCACGCGGTCTTCCCAGCCGCACGTGGCTGCGGCGGCAGCGGCCTTTGCGCAGTCAAGTCTGGAGATCAGCGCCATCTTTCCGTCGCCCATGTTGTTGACGACGACCCCGTGATTGCTCTCGTGGGCAAACACATAGCTCGAGATCATCGCCTCGGCGTACTGGGAGTTCCGGAGGATCAGGTAATGGATGGGCCGGCTGCGGATATACTGCTCGAACCACACGTGGTCGTTGACCTCGTAGGCGTCGATGTCCGCGCAGCCTGCGCCGACGACGGAGGTATAGACGATCTTTTTCACCCCGGCGCTTATCGCGGCGTCCAGCGCGTTTTTATGCGCGTCTCTCCGCTTCTGCCCGACGAAGGGCATCGACACGAGGATCATGACGTCCGCGCCGTCAAAGACGCCGGAAAGGCCCGCCGCGTCGTTAAAATCGGCGATGCGCGTTTCCACGCCCTGCGCGGCGTACGCCCCCAGCCGGTCTGCCCGCGGCGAGGTGAAGATGAGCTTGTCGTGCGGATACGTTTCGAGAAGGATCTCCGCCGTCCGGCCGCCGAGATTCCCTCCGACGCCGCATAAAACGATCTTTTCCATGGGTTGTGTTCCCGTCCTTTCTGTCCGTATTCTGATTCGCACCGCTCTGCGGGAGCCCTTCGGAAGTGCGTACGGGGATCATTGCTCCCACTCAAACGTATTCCGTTTCGATCGTTAGCTCGGGCACATACTGCGGCGCCGTCTCTTTCATGTATGCCGCGAATTCCTGCCGGAGCCCGTCCCAGTCCCGAAGCTCGTAGTCGACCACAAAATCACAGTAGAGCGTTTTGGTCTCCGGTTCCGGATACAGAGCGTGAAAGCTTTTCACGTGTTCCTGCCCCCTGACAAATGCGCCGATCTTTTCGCGCAGCGCTTTGGCTTCCGGATCGTCGTTATCCACGCTGTATATGCCGAAGACCATCGTCACGGCATGCTCGTGCAGGATACGCAGCTGCAGCGCATGAAGACACCGGAATACTTCTCCGACATTCCTGCTGTGATCGATCTCCAGATTGACAGAGCCCGACCACGTATCCGGGCCGTAATTGTGCAGCATCATGTCCGCCGCAGCCAGAACGCCCTCCGTCTGCCGGATCTCCCGATACAGCTGATCGGCGAGCTCTTTTTCCCCCGCCCGGCCGATCAGCTCGGCGATCGTTTCCTTCAGAACGCCGCAGCCGGCCCTGACGATCAGCGCTGAGATGAGGATCCCCGCATAGGCGTCCAGAGAAACGCGGAAGAAAAGGAAAATCAGAGCGGAAGCGATGGAAATGACCGATGCGAAGGAATCGTTTCTGCCCTCGATGCCAACGGCCTCCAGCGCCGACGAGCCGGCCTTTTTCCCCATTTTTATCGTATAGACGCCCAAAACGAACTTGATCAGCGCCGATACGGCAATGATGACGATCGTCGGATAGGATACGCTGAGCTCCTCGGGCGCAAAAATGCGCTTTACGGAGCCGAGCAGCATTTCGATCCCGGTGACGAGGATCATTGCCGACACGACGAGCGCTGTAAGATACTCGATCCGTCTGAACCCGAACGGATGCTTTGCATTCGGGTGCTTTCCGGCGAGCTTCGTGCCGACGAGCGTCAGGACGGAGGAGAGTGCATCCGCCGCGTTGTTCGCGCCCTCCGACAGAATGGCAACGGAGGAAGTCACGCTGCCGATCACGAGCTTCATTGCGGCGATGAGCAGATTCACGAAGATCCCCACGCCCGAGGTAACGGCGATCATGCCGTCTCTGGAAGCGGGATCCTGTTTAAAAAGCGAATACAGCAGTCTCATAATTTTCCCTTGCGCCGAAGCTCCCCCCGATCGTTGGTATTACTACTAAAAACGATGCGCGGGCTTTTGTCAATAGCTTTTCGGAAAAGCGCTGCCGGAGTCTTTCACGCATGGAACAGACATCGGACGCGGGGTGCATGAAAAACCGTTCATTTTGGCATTGCAAGCCGGAAAAAATGCATTATAGTAATTCGATAAGATACTATAATCGGAGCAGCCGGAGCGCGTCGAAGCGCAGCCCGTTTTTTGGCCGGGGAGGCATACGATATGCAGGATTATTTATATTCCGTGATCGGCTTCATTGCCATTGCCGTGCAGCTCATCATCAACTACAAGGTGATGTTCCTGCCGAAAAGCAATATCGGCAGAAAAGCCGAAAAAATGTACCGCTGGCTGATGCTCTCCATCTTCGCGTATTATATCACGGACGCAGCGTGGGGCATTCTGGCGGGGCTGAACTGGATAGCGCTGCTGTTCGTGGACACCACCATCTATTACATCGCGATGTGTTCGGCGATCATCTGCTACTACCGGTATTTCGTGGAATACCTCGGGATGAAGGACTGGAAGGGCCGCCTGTTCACG
>JAZUKT010000076.1:0-2519 GCA_045643445.1 Eubacteriales bacterium | reverse complement strand
CCACTCATAGGAATCGTCCATGGCATTGAAGTACACGCAGTCCTTCTGCCAAACCTTGTTATAGTCAGGTGCGCAGCGCGTTGCCACAACGATCTTGATACCGAAGTAGAAGAAATCGTCATCCCACGTCATGTACGTAGTGATAGCGGACGGCATGAGCTGCTTGTCATCCAAAATATTACCGTACAGTTCTGCGTATTCCGGCCAAAGTTCCGGAATCCAGGAGAAAGCATGGGAACGTACTTCATCAAACGTTTTCAAATCGGAAACAGGTTCTCCCCATTCGCCTTCGGAAATAACACCGTCAAGTGTCGGAGGCGTGGTCGTCTTCGCGATCGTGATAGGCGTAAACGCAGCAGACGCGCCAATCAACAGGATGGAAGAGAGGATTGCGACCATCAAAATAACAGCAATCTTTTTCATGATCTTGTTGATCCTTATGGATCGCCTTTCTGTAAATTTTCTTCCGCGTTTTCCGCTCGGAAGTTTTCGGCAGAGATCATTCTGTCATCTCACATTATACCTTATATTAGAAATTATGTCAAGAAAAATTTAGTATTATGGACAAATCAAAAAACAGATCCTCCGAAGAAGATCTGCTCTTTGCATGGATTTATTGACTTATTTTGCGAGAGCCGTGAAGGTTCTGTAGATCATCATGATGGTCTGTTCCACGGTCAGCGTGTTTTCCGGAGAGAAGGTCGTGTCGGAAGTACCCTTCACGATGCCCATGTGTACCGGGTAGCCGAGTTCGGAGTTGCACCAGTGGGATGCGGTATCTTCGAACTTCACTTCTGCATCAAAACCGGTGGTTTCTTCGCCGCAGAGTCTGGCAACGCGGTTGATGATCGCGGACATTTCGGATCTCTTCAGCGTGTTTTCAGGCTTGAACATAAACGTGCCGTCGTCCTGAGCATAGCCGTGGATGATGCCGAGGTTGGCAGCCTTCAGAACAGGGGCATCCGTCGTGTCGGTGAATGCTGCGACAGACGTTTCGGGTTCCTGACCGTATACCTTGTCGATCAGAATACCAAGCATCTTAGAGAGGTCTGCTCTGGAAATACCGTCGGTGTAGCCGTTCTGCAGTTCAGCGGGAACGAGACCTGCAGCGATGGCAGCGTTGACTTCTTCGAGAGCCCATGCGGAAGGTTCTGCAGCAACGGGAGCAGCAGGAGCTTCGGTTTCGGCGGGAGCTTCGGTTTCAGTGGAAACCTGAGCGGTGTTGCCGTCAGCCGGTTCGTCAGCAAGGGTGATAGCCCAGTTGTACTGGCCTTCCCAGTTGCCGGGTTCGATGCCCGCGGGAACGATATCAACGACGTTGTAGGGATCGCCGTCGAAGTTCTGGGGAGATACGTCGATTGCCATGCCGAACATATCGCCGGCCTGCATCTGGTGGTTAACAGCCATATTCAGACTTTCGTCCCAGTAGAAGCAGAGTTCATACGTGGTGGTCTTGTTGACTTCGTCGCGAACGCCGACCCAGTCGAGGTCCGTCGTGATCGGGTTGGCATACCAGCCTTTATCGTGCCACTCATAGATGAAGTCGCCGTCATCGTGAACCGTGACCTGAATAGCGAGGTATTCAATCTGATCCCAGTTATACGGGTCATCCATAAAGTTGAGGTAGACGCAGTCGTAATTCCAGATCTGCGTATACTGCGGAGCGCAGCGGGTCTCAACCTTGATCTCGAAACCAATGTAGAAGTATTCGTCGTCCCATCTCATGTACATATCAATGGCGGACGGCATCAGTTCCTTATCATAAAGGATATCGGCATACTGATCTGCGTATTCCGGCCATACGGTGGGAATCTGGCTGGCCGCGTACTTACGTACTTCGTCAAAACCGTGCAGCGATTTGATCGGTTCGCCCCAGTTATCTTCGGGGGTGATAACACCGTCAAGTGTCGGAGGCGTACTGGTCTTGTATACGGTGCAGGTAGAATAACCCGCCGTGTATACGGCAGACAGGCCAACCGCAAGAAGATTGGCAAGCATCACAACCATAAGAAGAACAGCAATTTTCTTCATGATCGTATGATCCGTTCGGATCGCCTTTCTGTAAATTTTCTTCCGCGTTTTTTCCGCTTCGGAAGTTTTCGGCAGATTTCGTTCCGCCATCCATATTATATCTTATATCCGAAATTATGTCAAGAAAAATCGTGTTCTGAACGAATCAAAAAGCAGATCCTCCGAAGAAGATCTGCCCTTTGTATGGATTTGTTGATTATTTCTGGAGAGCCGTGAAGGTTCTGTAGATCATCATGATGGTCTGTTCAACCGTCAGCGTGTTTTCCGGAGAGAAGGTCGTGTCGGAGGACCCCTCAACGATGCCCATGTGTACCGGGTACCCGAGTTCGGCGTTGCACCAGTGGGATGCGGTATCCTCGAACTTCACTTCTGCGTCAAAACCGGTGGTTTCTTCGCCGCAGAGTTTCGCAACGCGGTTGATGATCGCGGACATTTCGGATCTCTTCAGCGTATTTTCAGGCTTGAACATGAACGTGCCGTCGTCCTGC
>JAZUKT010000075.1:0-3024 GCA_045643445.1 Eubacteriales bacterium | reverse complement strand
CGACAAGGAACTGCCCCTTGCTGCTTCCGGCGTAGAAATGCTCACCGCTGCTGACGTTGCGGAAGGCACGAAGGTCGAAAACCTCAAGATCGGCTGCATCATGGTCGGTGACGAATCCGAAGGTTACACCGAAGCACACATGATCGGTATCCGCGGCGCCATCGAAGCGCTCGGTCTCGACGAAGCCACCCAGGTTATCTGGAAAAAGAAAGTTGACGAAAGCGAAAACTGCTACAACGCTGCGAAGGAACTCGTCGCTGCGGGCTGCCAGATCGTTCTCTCCAACTCCTACGGCCATCAGGACTACATGAAGCAGGCTGCTATCGAATTCCCGGAAGTTACCTTCGTCTCCCTCACCGGTGACACGGCTGCCGCTTCCGGCCTCGACAATTTCTGCAACGCTTTCACCTCCGTTTATGAATCCCGTTACATCGCCGGTGTTGTTGCCGGTATGAAGCTCGCCGAACTCGTTGCCGACGGTAAGGTCGCTGACGAAAACAAGACGGCTGACGGCGATATCAAGATCGGTTACGTCGGCGCTTACAACTACGCTGAAGTTGTTTCCGGTTACACCGCCTTCTATCTCGGCCTGAAGAGCATCGTTCCGAACGTTGTTATGGACGTTCAGTACACGAACTCCTGGTTCGACTGGGATGCTGAATACACCACCGCGAAGGCTCTCATGGACAACGGCTGCATCATCATCGGTCAGCACGCTGACTCCACCGGTGCTCCTACCGCCGTTCAGGAATACCTCGACGCCGGTAAGACCGTATACTCCGTCGGTTACAACGTAGATATGCTCGGCGTTGCTCCGAAGGCCGCTCTGACCTCCGCCGCCAACAACTGGGAAATCTACTACGAATACGCCATCAAGTCCGCTCTGTACGCGCAGAAGGTCACGACGAACTGGACCGGCGCATACGCTCAGAACTCTGTAGGCATCACGGCTCTCGGCGAATCCTGCGCTGAAGGTACTGAAGAAAAGGTCAACGCTACCATCGAAGAACTGAAGAACGGTACGCTCCACGTATTCGACACCTCCAAGTTCACGGTCGGCGGCCAGACTGTAACCTACGCTTACGCTTCCGACACGAACGGTGACTGGACGAACGATGCGAACAACGCCATCGCCGACGGTTACTTCCACGAATCCTATGTTCAGTCCGCTCCCGCATTCTCTCTCAGAATCGACGGCATCACCGAACTCAACTGATCGGTAAAGGACTGATTTCCCCGGCTTGAGAAAAACGGGCTGTCACTTCAGTATTGCGGCGACAGCCCTTCTCTTTTCCGCAGCAACTGACTCATCCATTCCGAAAGAGGTGAACATTTTGGAGCAGACCCCCGCGGTATCCTTCCGCAACATCACGAAAACGTTTGCCGGAAAGGTCATTGCCAACAAGGACGTCTCGCTTGACGTCTACCACGGCGAGATCCTCTCCCTGCTCGGCGAAAACGGCAGCGGCAAAACCACGCTCATGAATATGCTCGCCGGTATCTATTTCCCGGATTCCGGCCAGATCTTCGTGGACGGCGAAGAGGTTTCCATCCGCTCTCCGCACGACGCCTACGAGCTCGGCATCGGCATGATCCATCAGCACTTCAAGCTGATCGACATCTTCACGGCGCTCGAAAACATCATGCTCGGCCTTGACAAGTCGCACAAATACGACCTGGCCGCCGTACGTGAGGAAGTGGCCGCGATCTGCGACACCTACGGGTTCACGCTCGATCCGGATAAAAAAGTCTACAATATGTCCGTCTCCGAGAAGCAGACGCTTGAGATCGTCAAGATCCTCTACCGCGGAGCGAACATCCTCATTCTCGACGAACCGACCGCCGTTCTCACGCCGCAGGAATCCGAGAAGCTCTTCACGGTCATCCGCAACATGAGAAAAGCGGGCAAGTCCATCGTCATCATCACGCATAAGCTGCAGGAAGTGCTCGCGGTTTCCGACCGGGTAGCCATCCTGCGCAGAGGGGAGTACATCGGTGCCGTTCCGACGGCGGAGGCGACCGAGCTGTCGCTTTCCGAAATGATGGTCGGCGCGAAGATCACCCTGAACATCGACCGCACGGAGCCGACGAACGTCGCGGACCGCATCGTGGTGAGCCATCTTTCCTGCCCCGGCACGGACGAAGGCGTGAAGGCCCTCGACGACGTGTCGTTCGCCATCCGCAGCGGCGAGATCCTCGGGATCGCCGGGATCGCCGGATGCGGGCAGAAGGAGCTGCTGGAGTCGATCGCCGGCCTGCAGCAGACGCTTGACGGCTCGAGCATCGTCTATCACGATCCCGACACCGGGAAAGAGGAAGAGCTCATCGGGCTCGATCCGCGTACGATCCGTGAAATGGGCGTCGCGCTTTCCTTCGTGCCGGAGGACCGTCTCGGCATGGGCCTGGTCGCCTCGATGGGCATGACCGGCAACATGATGCTCAAGAAATACAAGAACGGCAAGACCGTGTTCACCGAAACGAAGGCGCCGAAGGAACTTGCCGAAAAGATCAAGGAAGACCTCGGCGTGCTTACCCCGGACGTGACGACGTCTGTCCATCAGCTCTCCGGCGGCAACGTGCAGAAAGTCCTCGTCGGCCGTGAAATTGCCGCAGCTCCGTCCGTTCTCATGACGGCATACGCGGTGCGCGGCCTCGATATCAATACCTCCTATACGATCTACAACCTGCTCAATGAGCAGAAGCAGAAGGGCGTCGCCGTCGTCTTCGTCGGTGAAGACCTCGACGTGCTGCTCGAGCTCTCCGACCGTATCCTCGTTCTCTGCGGCGGCCGTGTCAGCGGCATCGTGGACGCGCGTACCGCGACGAAGGAACAGATCGGCATTCTGATGACAACGAACGGAAAGGAGAAGGCATAATGGCAGCGAATACCGAACACTCCGTCCGCGAGCCGCTCGTCCGCATTGTAAAACGCGGCCGCATCAAACCGCTCTACGGGATCCTGATCCGCGCAGCAGCTATTCTTCTTGCCGTGCTCGTCACGTTTCTGATCGTGGAGGCGGGCGG
>JAZUKT010000074.1:0-2445 GCA_045643445.1 Eubacteriales bacterium | reverse complement strand
ACGCCGAGGGCGCAGATCAGCATATATTCGCAGCGCGGGATCAGCACACCGACGACCTTTTCCTTCCCGACGCCGCGGCGCACCAGCTCGGCCGCCAGATTGTCGGTCAGCTCGTCCACCTGACGGTAGGTATAGCGCCTGTCACAGTAGACGAGGCAGATATTATCCGGCGTTTTTGCCGCCTGTTCCCGGAAAAGATCCACGGTGGTCTTTTCCGCGCGGTACTCAACTTCCGTGGCGTTGAAACCGTCCAGCATGGCACGGCTCGCTGCATCCGTGAGCGGTATTTCGCCAAGCGTTTTCGCGGTCATCATACCGCGGACCGCGTTCAGGAAGAGGTCGATAAAGCCGCGGATGAATGCCTCGGTGTAGAGGGCGGTGCGGTAATAGACGTTCATGCGGTAGCCGCCATCGGCACGGATGAACATGAGCTCAATGTCCGAAATGGCGATGCCCGTGTGGATATTCTCCGGCATCAGCGTCCCGCCCGCCAGTGGAACGCCGTCAAAAAGGTCGCTCTGATAGACGAAGGAGACGTCGGTGTTTGCACCGTACTGTGCCGACAGGTCGGCGAAGGAGATCACGTCGTTATTCTTGATGCGGGAATAGTCCTCGTCGATGCCGCGCAGGTAATCCAGCGGCGCCGTGTTCTCGTCAAAGCGGCAGACGACGGGCAGCATCTGCACAAACATACCCATTGCCTCGGCAAGGCGCGGATCGCGTCTGCCGTGGTTGGCGGTGTTAAAGAAACTCTCCGCGGTGCCGTTGCACTTGGCCAGCGCATAGCCGAAAGCGCCGAGGAACAGCGCGTTTTCATTGATGCCGTTCCTGCGGACAAAGTCCAGCACCTCCGCCTGACGGAACTTCTCGTCCGCACGCAGGAACAGAGAGGCGCAGGTATCGGGAGCGCCGTCCGCCAGCTGATCGGGCAGGGGCTTTGCATCGCAGTCCACGCCGTCAAACAGCTTATCAAAAAATTCCCGGTAACTCTGCAGCCGCGCCGGGCCCTTCGGCTGCGCCTCGATCAGCGCCGCGTCGAAGAGCGTCATCGCCTCCTCCGGGCATTCGCCGCCGGCATAGACCTGCGCGATCTGGTTGAGAAAGGCCAGCTGGGAGCTGCCGTCATAGAGCAGATGATGGACGTCATAGAAGAAGTAATCACACGTCGGGAGATGTACGACCTCAAAGCGGCAGAGCGGGCCGTGCTCCAGATCGAAGGGACGCAGGAAGCGGCGGAATTCCGCCTCGACGCTCTCCGCGGAGACCTCCTCCACGGTGATCTTTTTCCCGCTGTAGAGCATGGAGGGCACACCGTCGGGCGCGCCGACGGTGACGCAGAGCGCCGGGTGCTTTGCGATGACGGTCTCCACCGCCGCGATGAAGCGGGGGAGCTCCGTTCCCTCCGGCAGTTTTGCGCGGACGGGCACGTTGTATTTTATGCTGTCCGGGTTTTCGGCGCACTCGAGATAGACGCCGAGCTGCGCATCATTCAGCGGGCATACTGCGGGGATGTCGTGCGGCCCCGCGACGGGTGTAAACTTGGCTTCATCTGCCAGCGCAGCAATATTCTTCGGCGTTTTTCCGGAGAAAACCATATCCACGGTCAGTCCGTTCAATCGGGAGCGTTCAATAAGCTTGAGCGCTTTGATGGAGTCGCCGCCGAGGGCAAAAAAGTCATCATCGGCGCCGACACGCCCGCAGCGGAGCACCTGTTCAAACGCCTCGCAGAGCGCCCGCTCCGGTTCGGTCGCCGGGGCAGTATATTCGGCCTTGTAGCGCTCGACCGTCGGCGAAAGCAGCGCTTTGCGGTCCAGCTTGCCGTTCATATTCTTCGGCAGAGCGTCCATCGGAACAAAAAAGCGGGGGATCATATAGTCCGGCAGCTTTGCGCGGAGCGCCTCCCGGAGTGATTCCTCCGTGCACGGTGCGGACAAAGTGTAATAAGCCGCAAGATAGGTCTGGCCGTCATCATCGGTGAACGCCTTGACCGCGGCATTTTCCACCTCCGGCACCGCCTGCAGCAGTGTTTCGATCTCCATGGTCTCCACGCGCTGACCGTTGATCTTCACCATCCAGTCTTTGCGGTTCACATAGATCAGATCGCCGTTTTCGTCGAGATAGCCGATGTCGCCGGTGTGGAAATCGGTCAGCCCGCCGACGGCCGGGGTCATGCATTCCGCCGTGCGCTGTTCGTCGCGGAAATAGGTCATGCCGAAGCGCCCGCGGAGGAAGATCTCTCCCTCGCTGCCGTCGGGAAGCGGATTGCCGGATTCGTCGCAGATGAGGATCTGCAGATCGCCGATGGCCTTGCCCACCGGCGTGTTGTCGTAGGGGCGGTCGATGGAGAAGAAACCGGTGTGTCCCAGCTCGCTCATTCCGTAGACGTTGTAAATTTCAAAGGAATCAGAGTAAATCTGCGAGACCCGCTCGCTGCCGGTGATCACG
>JAZUKT010000073.1:0-7846 GCA_045643445.1 Eubacteriales bacterium | reverse complement strand
ACCGATCAGAATCATGTGACGGATGTGTTCGGGCACAGATATCTGGCGGGCGCCGGCAAAACGCTGGAGCGCGCCGTGAAAGAGGCATTCGGCTGCAAGGTCCGCGCGGTGGAACTCAGTCTTCCGCAGCGATGCAGTGCGCACTGCGCCTCCCTGACCGATCTGACGGAATCCGCCGCGGCCGGCGAGGAAGGCGTGAAAGCGGCTCTGCGCGACGAGACGGCTCGCATGGTGACAATCCTTCGGAAGCCGGGCGACGAGTACGGTGTGACGTACGGAACGGTTCCGCTCTCCGAAATCGCCAACCGTGAACGGAGAGTTCCGCTTGAATTCATCAACCCGGACGGGAACAACGTAACGGATGAATGTCTCCGTTATCTGCTCCCGCTGATCCGGGGAGAGCCGGAGATCATCCGCCGAAACGGACTGCCCGTTCACTTCGTCTTCGACTGATAAAAACAAGGCGGCATGAATAGTAATCGAAAAGCGAGGGTATGTGCCCCCGCTTTTTTTGGTTTGGCATTGAACCGTGTTCCGTCAGCCGCTCTTCTTGCCCGAATGGCCGAATTGCCTTGACTTCTCTGGCGTTCTCTGTTATAATCAAACCGATGGTCCGGGCGTCTGCCCTTGATCATAAATTTCATAATTATTCAGGAGTGTGCTTTTTGAAAAAGTACTACACAACGGAGTCGGCAGACTGACCGGGAGGTCGGACTGTCTTCCTGCCTCCCCTCTATCGTTTCAAAAAAACATATTTCGGAGGTTATCATGCAAGCAAAAGACTACACCATCCGACGCGAAACGCCAGCTGACTACGATGAAGTGGAGTTTCTCGTCCGCGAGAGCTTCTGGAACGTCTACCGTCCCGGATGCCTCGAACACTACGTACTGCACTGCCTGCGGCACGATCCGGCTTTCGTTCCGGAGCTTGATTTCGTCATGGAAAAAGACGGCGCAATCATCGGGCAGAACATTTTCGTGAAAGCCGCCATCGCCGCTGACGACGGACGCGAGATCCCCATTCTGACGATGGGACCGATCTGCATCGCACCCGCCCTCAAACGGCAGGGATACGGCAAGGCGCTGCTCGACTACTCCCTTGAAGCGGCAGCAGCCATGGGTTTCGGCGCGCTTTGCTTTGAAGGCAACAACGCCTTCTACCGCAAGAGCGGCTTTGACTATGCCTCCCGGTTCGGGATCCGCTATCACGGTCTGCCGGAAGGTGAGGACGCCTCGTTCTTCCTCTGCCGCGAGCTGATACCGGGGTATCTGAACGGCATCACGGGAGAATATACGACGCCGTCCGGCTACTTCGTCGATAGGGCTGAAGCGGAAGCATTCGATTCCCGCTTTCCGCCGAAGGTCAGACTGAAGCTGCCGGGACAACTTGAGTAACGAACAGGAGGTCTCATGCGTCAGGTAAAAATCACCGCGGTACGGTGCGCCGACTACCGCGATTTACAGGCACAATACGAGAATCCCATCGAGCACGCGTGCAGCGTAACCGAAGGGATGACGTGGATCTGTGACGGGTGGAACTGCCCGGACGGGTTGTGCGTCAGCGCATGGGAGTCCATGGCTTCCTTTGTGCGTGCGCTCGGCTCGGGCGGCGGCGATTTCTATGACGGCTGGATGAAGAATCCGCGCACCGCCATGATCTCCTGCAACGACGGCTTCCGCCCGGTCAGCTTTTATCTCGAAACCATGGACTAAGCGCCGATTGTATGACGCCCGCTCGTACGAATCATCGCCCACTTATGCCCCGACAGGCATGAACTTAGAAAGGAATCAAACCACATGAGCAAAGTTTTACTGATTTTAGCCGACGGCCTCCGCTCCGACGCTCTTCTCACCAGCGGTCACCCGTTCGTTGAGGAACTCCTGCGGCACAGTTATCACGACACGGCCGCTCAGACCGTTTTTCCGTCTGTTACGCTGCCCTGCCATATGTCGCTCTTTCATTCAGTAACGCCGGATCGCCACGGTATCCTCACGAACACCTACGTCCCGCAGGTTCGTCCCGTGCAGGGGTTGTGCGAGGTTCTGAGTCTTGCCAAGAAAAACTGCGCGTTTTTTTACAGCTGGGAACCGCTGCGTGATATCTCCCGCCCGCTGTCGCTTTCCTATTCTTCCATGATCTCCGGCAAAAAGATCTCCTATGATGTGGCAAACCCCTATCTTACAGAAGAGTGTATTTCCTATCTGACGAGAGTGGAACCGGATTTCGCGTTCCTTTACCTCGGTCTGACCGATAAGATCGGGCACGGATACGGCTGGATGAGCGACGAATATATGGCAGCCGTCCGCTCTTCGCTTGACATGGTCGAAAAAGCCGTCCGCGCGCTCTCGGGCGAATACACCATCGTATTCACAGCCGATCACGGCGGACACGACAAGACGCACGGCGCCGATATTCCCGAGGATATGACGATCCCCGTCTTCTTCTACCGTCCCGAATTCGGCGAAACCGAACTCCACGACGTCAGCATCATTGACCTTGCGCCGACCATGGCTTCGCTGATGGGTATCGAGCCCGACGAGGACTGGGAAGGCAAAGTTCTGCCGATTGAAGGCATAACCGAATAAGTCCGGGTATTTTACAACGCGGAACAACCGAACGGCTTTCCGCTAAACAAACGCAAAAGGAGATTTCCATGAACAGCAATTCACTCGGCATCATCGGCGGCGCGGACGGTCCGACCGTCGTCCTTGTGTCCGGCCATCCGATTCCGTGGCTGATCCTGTCCGCCGTCGCGCTGGCTGTAATCGTCGTGGTCGTGATCCTTTTGATCCGGCATTCAAAATAAGTTCGTTCGCAGCGGTCAATAAAACAAAATCAACCCCATCGAAAATTTCGGTGGGGTTGTTGTTTTATTCGGTTCGATTATTCTGCGTACAGCGCCGTGATCGATTCGGGCGTCTCTCCGTCGCGCAGCTGGCGGCATACGAGCATCAGCCGTCCGTCATCCTGGAAGTAACTGCACGTTACAAGAACGATCAGTTTGTCTTCCACCGTCACGTCGGTTTTCGGCTGCCAGAGACTGCGTATCGCCAGTTCATCGAGATAAGCTTCAAACGCACTGCTCTGTCTTCCCTCTCCGTCCGCATCAGCGTCGTCCTCAAAGGATACGCGCGTCAGATTGAAGTAATCCGGATGATCCTTGATCATGGAGGCGTTCAGTACCGCGATCGGCGTATAATAGACGTCTTCGGCATCGTAAATCGTGCGGAACATGACGGTCGGATACCGGCAAAGATAATCGTAATCCATGAATTTATGCAGAGAGCCGAACAGCAGCCCGCTGCTCATTTCATGGCCGTGAATCAGAAGCACGTCGTCGCGCGGTACGAGGCTGTTGCAGGAATTGAGGAAAATGGAGCCGCATGCGTCCGATTTCCGGTAAAAGTCATGGTTCAGATAAAACGAATTATCATACTGCACGACCGGGTAATCGACCCGCTCGCCTGCCTTGATCCAACCGACCAGATGATCGTTTGCCTTATACAGCTCGAGAAAGTCCTTTTGGACGACAAGAGCACGGCCATCCTCGCCTTCCCACGGATGCGTGAGCACGGCGGGCGGCAGTTTGGAATCGGAATCGGAATCCGTGATACCGGGTATGACCCGATCCGTCTCGGGTGCGTTCTCACCCGCTTTCAGAAGCTCGAGCGCCTCCTTCTGCACCTTGAGCGCACGTCCTGCCATGATCCACTCGCTGATCAGCAGCGCAAGGACGATCAGCAGCACAACGGCGGCTACGATGATCACGATACGCCGGACGTTGATTTTCTTTTTCATGCCAATTTCTCCATGTACCAGTCCAGCCGGAATCACGAGGACTCCGGCTGGACGTTTGTTTTACGCGTTATCGTCTTCTTCGCGCTCTTTCTTCTTGGAAATCGCGCAGACCAGCGTCAGGACGCAAGCGCCGCCGATTGCATACAGCAGGTTGTCGTGGCTCGGGCCGTAACCGGTCTTCGGGATATCCGTTACGTAACGGTTGACGAAGACGGGTGCGGTCGGTGCATAGACCGTTACTGCCAGTACGCCGTCCATCTCTCTTACGATGGCCTTGACCGTGTAAACGGTGCCGTCGTAGGTGATGTTGTCGCTCGTACCCATGACTTCTCTGATCGTGTAGGTGTATTCGCCCGGTGCCGTGTAGGTGATCGGTGCAAATACGATGCTGCCGTCAGCGGCGTTTCTCACCGTCTCGATGACGTTGCCTGCCTCATCGGTAAGCGTGAAGGCGAACATATCGGCCTTCAGCGTCATGTTGGCGAGGATCTTAGTCGCTCTGAAGATGGCTTCCGTCATCACTTCAGGATCATACGTGTTCGTGAACGTGACCGTGCCGGCTTCGACACCGTCAGCCGTCCAGGTTGCATACAGTTCGCCGTCGATATCCGTGACGGTGACCACGATGCTATGAGACGTATAATCGTACGTGTAGCCGAATTCGGTGCCGATCTGTTCGGTCAGCACATATTCGTACGTGCCTTCTTCCGTGAAGACGATCTTGCTGAAGGCATTTCTGCCGGTACCGATGATCGAAACGGTGTCGCCCTTCGTCGGCATCGGAGCGTTCTCCGTGATTGCCGTCAGTTCGAAGGTGAACGTCTTTTCTTCACCGTACGGGACAGGACCTTCAACGATCTTGCGGACAGGAATGACGATCTCGGACGGGCCGGGTTCGTATTCGCCGCTGTAGTTGTTCGTGAAGACGAGTTCATCTGCGTTCATGATGACGTATTCTGCCTCGAGAACGCCGCCGTTGTCAGTCACGCCGACTACGATGGAATATACGGTGGAATCGTACGTATAGCCTTCAGCATCGCCTGCAAGTTCTCTTACGGTGTATTCGTATACGCCGGGTTCCTTATAGGTGATGATGCCGAATGCGCTCTGTCCTTCGCCTACGATAACGGTCGTGCTGACGCCGTCGATCGTTTCTGCCGGCATCGGTGCGCCATCCGTTACTGCCGTCAGTTCGAAGCTGAACGCTTCGTCTTCAGGTGCCTTGTCGCCGGTGAGTTCCTTGCGGACCGGGAATGCAAGTGCAGCAGCGTCGGGTTCGTATACGTTGGTGAATTCAACCGTCGGGTCAACGGTAAGCATGTCGTCGATGCACCATGTTGCCGCCAGAGCGCCGTCATGGTCATTGACGAATACGGTTACGGTATGCATCGTGAGATCGTACGTGTAACCGGGTTCGTTGCCGCTGACTTCGTAGACGCGGTAGGTGTAAGTGCCGGCATGGTCGAACGTGATCGCGCCGAACCGACCGGTGCTTTCGCCCTTCAGCGTCAGGAACTCGCCGCCCTTCTTCGGCATCGGAACGTAAATGTCCGCTCCGGCCAGGACGAAGTTGAAGAACTTATCGTCGGGCGTTTCAACACCGTCGATATTCTTTGCGGCGGGGATGGAGATCTTAACAGGCATCGGCTTGTAGTTGTTGGTAAATTCAGCAACCGTATCAGGTACTTCGTTGATCGTGGTATCCGCAACAAGGATGCCGCCGATATCCGTCACAACGATCTTGATCTCACGTACAAGGTCATCGTACGTGTAGCCGAGTGCGTCGCCTTCGACTTCGGTCAGCGTGTATTCGTACGTGCCGATCTTATCGAAGATGATCTTATCGAAGGATACTTCGCCGTGATCCGTTACAGTCAGCGTTGCAATGCCGTCTTCAGGCATCGGAGCGCCGTCGATCGGAGTAAGCGTGAATTCGAACGTCTGGATGTGCGTTTCGGGACGCTTATGACCGGTCATGTTCTTCACAACGCCGAGGACAACTTCCGCGTCTTCAGGATCGTAGATGTTGTCGAACAGCATACGGTCGTCGGTCAGGCTGAGATCGGCTGCCCACTCTGCTACGAGCTGGCCGTCGTCGTCAGTTACCGTGACCGTTACGGTGTAAACGGAAGCGTCATACGTGTAACCCGTAGCGCCTGCGTTCGTCTCGGTGACGGTGTAAGTCCATTCGCCGATTTCCGTGTACGTGATCGCGTCGAATACGTCTGCGCCTTCGTCGTCGATCGTCACAACCGTTACGTCAGGCATCGGTGCCGTCGGATCATCGCTTGCGAGTACGAATTCGAAGGTCTGTGCGAACGGTCTTTCATTGCCGTGGATCGTCTTGGTCACGGGCAGATTCAGGCTCGTCGGAAGCGGCTTGTAGTTGTTGGTGATATGTGCAGTCGTGCTGTCAGCATCATCAACCAGGCAGGCTGCCTTCAGCGTACCGTTGTCGTCCGTAACGGTGATCTTGACGGTATGAGCCGTTGCGTCAAACGTGTAACCTCTGTGGGATTCTGCTACGTTGTCCGGGATCACTTCGCTGATGGTGTATTCGTACTCGCCGGCAGCGTGGAAGGTGATCTCGCCGAATACGTCGCCGGTCTCACCGTTAACCGTAATGGACTCACCGCCTGCAGCCGGCATCGGAGCGCCGTCAATTGCAGTAAGAACGAAGGTGAAGTCCTTCTTGAGTTCGGGCGTGACGTACTGGATCGTCTTGTCTGCGCCGAGTTCAACGGATACGGGGATAGGCGTGTAATCGTTCGTGAAGGTGGATGCGGTGGTTTCGGTCGAGTCGATCTTGGTGACGGCTTCAAGTACGCCGTGGTTATCCGTTACGACGATCTCGATCGCGCGGACTGCCGTGTCGTACGTGTAGCCGGTCTCTCCGTCATCCGATTCGACGAGCGTGTAGTTGTACGTGCCGGTCTTATCGAAGATGATCGTGCCGAAGCTTGCCGTGCCTTCGTCGGTGATCGTTACGGTCGTGCCTTCAGCCGGAACAGGTTCGCTGCCGGCAGGCGTGAGCGTGAACGTGAAGGTCTTCTTCAGCGAATCCTGACGGACGTTGCCGGTGATGGCCTTCGTGACGTCGAGAACGACTTCCGCGTCAACAGGATCGTAATCGTTCGTGAAGGTTTCTGCAAGAGCAGCATCGCCGTCGATGGTGACTGCCGCTTCGAGAACGCCGTGGTTATCCGTAACAACGACCTGAATTGCGCGAGCCGTCGTATCGTACGTGTAGCCGCCTGCTTCGCCTTCCGTTTCGGTCAGCGTATACTTATACGTGCCGGTCTTCGTGAAGGTAATCGTGCCGAATTCGGCCGTGCCTTCATCCGTGATCGTTACCTTATTGGATGCGGGCATCGGAGCCGTACCGACAGGTGCCAGCGTGAATTCGAACGTCTGGAGCTGATCGCTCGGACGATCGTTGCCGGTGATATCCTTTTCGACGCTGAGTACGATTTCCGCATCAACGGGATCGTATTCGTTCGTGAAGGTCGAGCCGGTCGCTTCGACGCTGTCGATCTTGGTAACTGCTTCAAGCGTGCCGTGGTTATCCGTGACGATGATCTGGACATCGCGTGCGACAGTATCGTACGTGTAACCGCCTGCACTGCCTTCCGATTCAGTCAGCGTGTAGTTGTAGGTACCGGCTGCCGTGAAGGTGATCGCACCGAATTCGGCCTTGCCTTCATCCGTGATGGTCACCTTATCGGATGCGGGCATCGGTTCCGTGCCGTCCGGTACAAGCGTGAATTCGAACGTCTGGAGCTGATCGTCCGGACGGTCGTTGCCGGTGATGGCCTTCGTGACTTCGAGCGTTACGCTCGTATCAGCGGGAATGTATTCATTCGTGAAGGTCATGTCGGTCGTCTCGGTACCGTCGATGATAGTGACGGCTTCAAGCGTACCGTGATTATCCGTGACGATGATCTGGACATCGCGTGCGACAGTATCGTACGTGTAACCGCCTGCACTGCCTTCCGATTCAGTCAGCGTGTAGTTGTAGGTACCGACTTCCGTGAAGGTGATCGCACC
>JAZUKT010000072.1:0-4097 GCA_045643445.1 Eubacteriales bacterium | reverse complement strand
TCAGTGGTGGACCTGGCTATGGCTGATCGGCGCCCGCGGCCGAGGGAAGAGCTACGCAGCGCTCCGCACTTATCTGCAGTATCGCCGCAGATTCGGTCCGGAAAACGTAAAATGTTATTATTTCCGAATATCGGATCTCTCAATTAAGGCGATGCTTGCGAACGGCGGAGCGAAGGCGGTAGACGCGAAGCTGATCCGCGATTTCCATCTTAATCTTTCGGTCAAGGATACCACGCTCTACGAAGGCGGTATTCCCTTCATATATTTTTATCCGCTTGTCTCTGCAGCAAAAAAAGGGAAAGGCGTGGCCGAATACGATCCGGACTGGCTCACCGCCAACGATCATCGCTATATCTTCATCATAATCGACGAATTCATGATGGCCGACGGGGTCGAAAAGAAGTCGATCGGATCTCCGGTCGAGCAGTTCAAGATCTATCTCGAGAATATCCTCCGAGACGCTCGACAACTCGACCGGCGCGCGGTCATGATCATCGGCTGCGCAAACGCGGTAAGCGAATGCGGCGATTTTCTCGCACAACTCGCGGGCTTCATCCCTGAGGCTCCCGGCAGATATAAACTCAAGCGTAAGCACATGCTGATCGACAACATCCCGAACAGCGAGGCCTATATAGAGAATCGGAAAAAGGCGATCACCGCCGATATAATGGACTTTGAAAACGACGCAAACTATACAAATATCGTGAAGCGGGACCTGGCAACGCTTAAGCCGAAAAATATGAGGCTGCGCTCGCCGACGAAAATAATCATGTTCTCGAAAAATCCCGCCGACTGGTATACGCTCTGGGATAATCGCGTCATAAAGACTTATACGCGCCAGACGTATTACGATGGAATGGTGATCCCGATGAAGCGTCACCTCGACGCGGTATTCGTTCAAGAACTTGCAGACAACGTATTCCAGCGATATGACGCCCGTGACTATCTATATAACGATCTTATCACACAAGCGACCTTCGGCGCGCATCTGAAGGAATTAAAGAAGAAGTAACCGCTTCGGCGTTTACTATAAAGGCCGTGAACCTGGATAATGTTTTAACCCCCCCGGGGATCAGATCATTAGGCGAAGAGTCACTGACCCGGCGAGCGTAATGACCTCAGGTTAGTATATCCAGGACTTCCTGCCAAATTTACAAAAAACTAAAAGGAGAAGCCAATGGAAAACACACAGAACAATCCCGAAAAGGAAAACCAACTCGACAAAAACTATCTCGAGCAGCTGATGAAGCTGAAGCAGAACAGCGTCCCGAAAGAAGAATACGAGCGCGCGATCGCAGACAACGCCCGTCTGATCAACGCGCTGACGAGCGGATCCGCTCCGACCGGCGGAGATCCTCAGCCCCCCGAGAGCGATCCGGAACGGGTCAAGGAGCTCCGTAATAAGTTATTCCGCATGAATTCCGGAATGACGAACCTTGAATTCGTCAGCACGGCTCTTGAATTGCGGACGGAAATAATGCGCAGCGGCGCGCCGGATCCTTTTCTCGCATTCAACCATGATCACGTCCCCAGCGAAGGCGAAGGCGAACGCGCTCAGGCTCTCGCTGACGGTCTGGCGGAGATCGTTGAATACTGTAACGGAGACGCGAAGCTGTTCAACTCCGAGCTGCAAAGAGTAGCTAAATAAATTTTACAAGGAGATAAACTATGGCATTTAATGGTCAGTTAAACCAGAACGAGATCTATTCCGCGATCTATAACATGATTATATCCCAGAGCGTCGAATCCGACCTGATCGGCGGTCTCGATGACTCTCTGACGGATATTTTCCGCGTGGACGGATCTCAGTACGGAGACACGAAGCTGTATTACGATGTTCAGCTCGGTCATGTCAATACTTTCGGCGGCGACTCAGAAGCCGCCAACCTTCTGTCCCTGGACCGCGCCCCGGCGCCGAATTGCACCGCGGTCGTCCTTGATCAGTTCAAGCAGATCCGCTTGACTGTGGATAACTTCCTCAGCAAACGCGCATGGGGATCGGAGGGTGCATTCGGTCAGTTCGCAACCGTTCTGCTCGGCACGATGACGATGACGAAGCGCGTCTATTTCGTGAAGAGAATCAACGTGGCGCTCGGCATCGCGGCCGCCGGCGGATCTCTGGGTACCTCGCAGAACGTCAACGTGCCGATCAAGAATCTCGTATCGAACGGCACGATGGAACAGCAGGGCTCCGAAGACGTCGTCCTGAAGGATACCGAAGCGGTCAATCGTCTCTGGGTTATGAACCTCTTCAAGGCGATCGACGATCTGTTCGTGAATATGAAAGACGTCTCGGGCGATTACAACGATCTCGGATATGAGAGATCTTTCCGTCCGGAGGATTTCATCATCGTCTGGAATAATGAGTTCGTGTCTAAGATCCGGAATCTCGATATTCCGATGATTTTCGACAATTCCGGATTTAAGCCGGATTACAAATATGTCCTGCCGTCGAAATATTTCGGGACGCGGGACACCACGCACACGAGCTCGGTCGCAAACGCGCGCACCGTCGACGAGATCAAGGTCTCCACGACCTATTACCGCCCGGGCGACGTGCTCCCGACCGGTACCACGGTTACGGCCGGATCTACGTATACGGTCGACGCGGACGTGATTTGCAAGATCATCCATAAGGACGCTTTCAAGATCATGTCCGGATTCGAGGCAGCGACCGAATTCATTAACCCGAGAGCCTTCACGGAGAGTCACTATCTCACGTTCGGATTCTCCGATCCGCTCGCGTCTCGTCTCCCTGCATACCCGTATATCACGGTTAAACAGGTCAACGCTTCCTAATAAAAAGCCCCCGGATCACTCCGGGGGCAAACTTAAAGGAGTAGAGTATGAATGTCTACCTGGCGTCATATAATAATTATTACAACAGAATCTACAAGCCGAAGCTCCCGCAAATCCAGGACTATAGAGATCACATTTTAACGTCGATCTTAAATGTGACGATGTTTGACTATGGAGATGGAGTCAATGCATATTTTGTCGCAAATTTCGCTGCAGTCTCTGCAGCTCGGCCGGACTATGCGATCATCCAGGATGGTGGCGATTTTTCCGTATGGTTCATTACGGAGGAAGAATATCTCCGCAACGGGCAGTATCGCTTCGCTCTGAAGCGTGACGTCCTCGCCGAATCCTGGGAGTACGTAAGAAGCTCGCCGATGATGATCGACCGCGCCACGCTCTCGGAGGACGATCCTCTGATCTATAACGCCGAGCGCCCGACGTTCAACCAGATCAAGCGCAAGGAAACGCTCATAAAGGGCAAAACCGGCGTACCATGGATCGTGGGGTATGTAGCCCGCGGTCATGAAATCGATGATATCACGTTTAATGCTACGCTTCCGAGTATTCCGGACTTTCCGGGTACCGGAGCGCTGTCAAATTGGGAGTTTTACCAATATACTGATAAGGCCGCGAATCCGAAATATATATCCCGGGCTGATAGCATGACTATTCGCACAGAGATCAAGGAAATCAGCAGCACTCGAATATATTATAAGTACACATGGCAGGAATTATTGGACTATAGCCATCCCGAGCTATATCCATATCATATCAAGAAAATCGAAAGATTTGAATGGGAGCAGCCCAATATTCCGGCAGATGAATATATCACGCATAATCAGTGGGATGGTTCGAGATGGTCAAGCCTTTGGAATCAGCTTGTTCTTGAACGCCAACAGTATTATAACGTGATTCGTCAGTCAATCACAGATACGGAATTCATCGATGATAGCGTTCGAGCAAGAATAGATGCCGAAGCCGGAAAAATCTATCACGACACCACAACCGGGAATTATTATATCGTGGCTGTCGGCGAATCTCCTACCGGTGAATGGCGAGCTCCGACGAACTCTCCAGCGATGGAAAAATTATCTGAAATCATAAATTCCAGCGGAGCATGGACTTATACCGATACCGATAGTTGCGAAATAGTTGCGTCTTATCCCCAGAGTCTGATTCTTCTGATTCCTCTGGCTGTCAATAATATCACGATATCAATCCCGGATACGAGGCGTAGCCTTCTCGATCAGCCATACGATATGTTCTGCATGCCTTATGGCAAGCTGAAGATCGGCGGA
>JAZUKT010000071.1:0-10782 GCA_045643445.1 Eubacteriales bacterium | reverse complement strand
CACGAGAAAGTGAACGTCTGCATCCGGCGCCGCGCAGGCCTCGCGGATCAATTTCCGGGCGCGCTCGCAATGTTCATCCGTGCCGTATCCCGGCGTCTGTTCCATATTGGTTTTAAGAAGCGCCTCCAGAATGGCGGGATGACAGCCTTCGATATAATCGGAATCAAAACGGATCATGATCGGTTTCCTTTCGCATTCAGCACCGGTTTCGGATTTTTTCTACAGTATAGCATATCCGCCATGCTCTGTCAAACGGGATCGGACTTTTCCCCTCGTCAGAATCGCCAAATTCCCACGCCGATCCGGCCGTTTTCCGCCGTTCGGACGGTCATTCTGTCCATTGACGCTCTCCCCGATCCGTGGTATCCTTTTGGTATCGGAACGACCGTTTCCGCCTGAGCGGCCGCGTCCGATACCTACTTTTTCTCTGGAGGGATTCTCATCGAAACCACAACCACCATCACGCCATACGCTGTAATGAGGTCTCGCGCATGACAGTCGAACTCGGTATTCTCATCGCGCTCGGCGGCTTTCTCCTCTCCGCGGCCACCTTTTTCATCGGTCGGCGCTCGGCCGCCAGATCGGACGGAAAAGCGGAGGGCGTTCTGCTCACCGAAGTCCGGCAGATCGGCGGCGACGTCCGTGACATCAAAGCGGACATCACGCTGATCAAAGCGGAACAGGGAGATCTGCGAGACCGCCTGACACGGCTCGAAACGCGCGTGGAAATGTATCATAACGGAGGCAGCAATGGCTGAATTCATCCTGCCCTACAAAGGGCCTGTTTATTTTTCTTCCCCGTTCGGAAGACGGATGCTGAACGGCGAGACGACGTACCACAACGGCATTGACCTCGTCGGACGGTCATCCAAACTGATCCTCGCTCCGTGCGGCGGCGTGATCGGCGCGAGCGGCATCGTCACCGACAAAAGCGACCGCACCTGGGAATGGGGCAACTTCATCCGCATCGACACCGCAGACGGCCGCGTCGTCTTCCTCTGCCATCTGTCCGAGCGCACCCGCGTCGTCGGCGAACGGGTCGAGGCGGGCGACGTCATCGGCGTGGAGGGCGACACCGGATACAGCTTCGGCTCGCACTGTCACGTCGAAGTGCGCGTCGGCAACGTGCCCGTCGATCCCTGCCCGTATTTCGGCATCCCGAACGAATCGGGCGTCGTGCTCGAAAATGCCCCGGCCGCACCGATCCCCGGCGGGAACGTACCGCACGAATGGGCGCGTGACGCCGTCGAATGGGCTATCGACAACGGCATCCTGCTCGGCTCGTCCGGGGCGGAACCGTTCTACCGTCTCGACGAAGCCATCACGCGGGAGGAAGCGCTCGTCTTTCTCTACCGCGCCGCCGCACCGGGCGTATCCCGGTAAATCACATCAAACGGAGGATATATGAAAGCTCTCATCCGCAAGCTCTCGTCCCGGAAGCTGTGGGCAGCCATCGTCGGCGTCATCGTCGGACTGGCCGCCGTCTTCGGAGTCGATGCGAGCGAATACACCGAGATCGCGGGACTCGTCACAGCCGCCGCCTCGGTCGTATCCTACATCGTCGGAGAGGCCGCCATTGACGCAGCCGCGCTGAAGGCCGCACAGGCGCTCCCGAAAGACAACACGCCCGGCTAAACGGCCAAAAATCGGGTGTCCCCGTCGGAAAACGACCCGGACACCCGATTTGTTTTTTTGAATGGATCCGCTTTACAGCACGATTTTTTCGACGGCGACCGGCTGTCCCGTCTGCATGGATTTATCAATGGCGTTCAGATAAACGACCGGCATCGCAAGCTGCTCGTACGTGAAATCCATCTTCCCAGCGCGGAGCATTCTCGCAAAGCTGCGGCATTCCTCCGCGTACGCGCAGTCCATCGAGATCTGCGTCGTCGTCGGTCCGTCGGTCGTGATGACCGTGCCGCCGTATTGTCCCATATCCTGCGAGAAATGGTTCGACACATCGTAATCCTTATAATGGACCAGTACGCCGACGCCATGTTTCGTCTGTGACGCCATGACCCATTCGGGATCGTAACCGAATACGGAGAGGCTGATCTCCGCGAGATGCGACGAATAGAAGTAGAATCCGCCGTAGTCGTTCACCATTTTCACGGGCGCGTAGATCGAGCCGCCGATCACCTTTTCGGGTTCGCGTCGAACGAGCGCGGCCATCTGCTTCGTACCCTCGCAAAGCTTCAGAGACGATCCGCCGACGAGCGGCACGCCTTTCTTCTTCGCCAGCCGGACGAGCTCGATGGCTTCCTCTCCGTCGGACGTGAGCGGCTTGTCGATAAAGGCGGGAATTCCGGCCTCGATAAACGGACGAGCGTATGCCGCGTGATACCGGCCGTCTCTTGCCGTCACCATCACGGCGTCCACCTTCCCGAGAAGATCCTCCGGGCGCTCGGCAATATAGGGAACACCGGCTTCCTTTTGCAGCGCCTCGTTTGCTTCCGGATAGCGGCTGAACGTGCCGACCACCTCGATATCGTCAAATTCCCCGAGATACGTTTTGTCGATCCCGTTGAAGTATTTCGAAAACGCCATGGCGTGCGAATTTTCACTGCCGAGAATACCTACGCGAAACATACGGCTTCCTCCGATTTTTGTCAATCAATTTTTAAGTCAGTATTTCACCGGGAACGGATTCTGACGGTGTACTTCTTCCATAACGGCGACCATCTGGCGGATCTTTTCCGGGCGAATGACGAGCGGCTCGCCTTCCGTCAGATGCTTATAGATGTTTTCGTAATACCGTACCGCACCGACGTCAAAGGCCGTACCTTCGATGTCTTCGTCGATTTCGTGCCAGGTGAGCTGTTCCTTGCAGTAACGCGGCGTTCCGTCTTCTCCTTCGAGCGAATCGAGGATCAGTTTCTGTTCGGGCGCTTCCGCGGGGATCATGTACTGAACGTTCACGTGCTTCATCGTGGCCTTCATGCTGCCCTGACTGCCTTCGATCAGATACGTATAGTCGGCGTGCTTGTTGCAGCTGCTGATCTCCACGTCGATCACGGGCTTGCCCGGCAGCATCATGACGACTTTGGCAAAGTCTTCCGCATCGCCGAAGCTGTTCACGAGATCAAGACGCGAAGCGACCGTCGGCATTTCATCGCTGTCGAGCAGATCAAGCGCCTGCTCCATCGGATGCGGTCCCGTATTCCGCAGGCATCCGCCGCCGAATCGCTGCGAGCACTGCCAGTCCCAGCGGCGACTCCAGCCCGAAAACTGGATCTTGATCTCGATCAGACGGCCGAGCACGCCGCTGTCGACGATCTCGCGTACCTTCCGATAATACGGCGCGAAGTGCGACTGCTGGAACACGCACAGCATGACGCCGTTCTCTTTCGCCGCGCGGATCATGTCGTCGCAGTCGGCCGCGTGAACGGCAAACGGCTTTTCGGTCACGACGTTGAAGCCGTGATTCAGCAGATCGAGCGTGATCGGGTAATGGTCGCAGGAATACGAGCTGTTGACGACAAGGTCGATATCCTCACGGCCGAACAGTTCGCGGTAGTCTTCGTATACGTCGCAGTGATACTCCTCGACGGCACGCTTTCTGCGATGCTCGAGTTTGTCGACGACGGCGACGACCTCGTAGTGCGTATTGTTCTCACTGCGGAAATAATATCCGTGGATGTCGCGGCCGCTTCTTCCCTGGCCGATGATGGCTACGTTCAGTTTTTTCATGATTTTCCCCTCATTGGTCTTATAGATTCATGCCGGACTGATCGGCAAACTGCTGTAAATCAAGCGCCGCGCGCGAGGCTTTTATAACGCCCGCCGTGTTGTCGAGCGTGCCCTCTTCCAGTTCGCGCAGGAAGGCGTCGAGCACCGTTTCTCCCTTCGAGAGAGCGGGCAGCCTCTGCGGCTTCTCGTCGTCTGTCCGGGCAAGCAGGACGCTCTCCGCGCCGAGATGCGTTTCGATCATGCCGTCCGCGCCCCAGACCGTAAAGCGCCAGTAACTCGGCAGCACGAAGGCCGCACCGGTCGGCGCCGCATAGGATACGTCTCCGGTCAGCGCCGCGCCGTTCGAAAGCAGAGCGGAAAAATGCGCGCTGTCAGAGAACTGCGGTTCTTTTTCGGCATAGACGTTCCACTGCCGGGCAAACAGCGTTTTATCGTATCCGTATCCCGTCATCCACGCAACTGCGTCGAGCCCGTGGATCGCAATATCGTTAAAAGTTCCGCCGTGTCTGCCGTCTTCAAAATACCACGACGGGCGAAGGCCGTACTTCAGCGGATGCTGCGCGGTGAAGTGTACGGCGCGGACTTCGCCGATTTCGCCGCATTTGATCAGCTCAGCCGCTTTTCGCAGAGCGCCGTCCTCGCGCAGATCGAGCATACAGCCGACGGGCAGATGCTTTTCGCGGCTCAGCGCTTCGATCCGATCGAGTTCAGAAAGGTTCGTACAGATCGGCTTGTCGGAGATCACGGGATGCCCCGTCTCCAGCGCCGCGATGATCCGTTTTCCGCGGATACCGTAGTAATCGCCGACCGCAACGACGTCCACACGCCGGTCATCGAGCAGTTCCCCGTAAGTCTGATAAAACGGCTCGTCTATCAACCGTCCGGCTGTTTCGGCGGCGGCCGCATCCTCTTCCCACGCGCCGATGACGCAGCAGGACGGATGCGCCTTCACAGCCCGATAGAGCCCGAAAATATGCTCGTGGCGCAGGCCGGCAAAAGCAATATGGATCATAAATTCTCCTCCGTCATGGCCGCAGATACGGGCTGTTTTTCACATTCTGTCCTTATTATAGCACAAGACGGCCGAAAAAGGAGCCTCATCGTCCATTTTCATCAAAATAATTTTTATGTTCCCGACTTTCGCGCGCTCTTGATTTTTTTCATGCGCTGCGGTATAATCATGGCAAACCACAATCTTGCCAAATCCGGAGGATCATCCATGAAATACGGAACGCCCGAGAGCGTCGGTATCCGCAGCGCCGCCATCGAATCATATCTGCGCTCGCTGGAGGACGCGCATCTCGCCATGCACAACGTCATCATCGCCCGGCACGACACCGTCGTTTTCGAGCATTATTATAAGCCGTTTTATCCCGAACGCCGGCACCGCCTCTATTCCGAGACGAAGAGCTTCGTTTCGCTGGCCGTCGGTCTCGCCGTGGAAGACGGACTTCTGACGCTCGACGACACGATGGAACAGCATTTCGCCGCGGAGCTCGAAGGGATCGACAACGACGCGCTCCGCCGGCAGACCGTGCGCAATATGCTCATGATGAGCACCATCGGCGACGTGAATTACTGGTTCGGCGGCCGTCCGGCTGACCGTGTCCGCTATTATTTCCAGTCGCCGCATGGCAAAGGCGGACGTACACCCGGCGTCGATTTCTCCTACGATTCCACCGGCACGTTCGTGATCGGCTCCCTCGTCGAGCGGCTGACCGGCCGTCGGCTTGCGGATTATCTCCAGGAACGCCTTTTCGACAAGATCGGCATCGCCGACGGTGCGCACTATCTGCTCTGCCCGGGCGGTCATTCGTGGAGTGATTCCGCCTTCCTCATGCGCCCGCGCGATCTCGTGGACGTCGGCCGTCTCCTGCTGGATGGCGGCAGGCACAACGGCGAACAGATCCTTCCCGCCGACTACGTGCGCGAGGCCACGTCGAATCTGATCAGCACGGAAAAAGAGCCCGGCGCGTACTCGGAACAGGGCTATGGCTACTACATCTGGCACAGTTATCACGACGGCTTCTTCTTCAACGGCATGGGCTGTCAGTTCACGGCCTGCTATCCGAAGGAGGACATCATCTTCGTCTGCAACGCCGACAATCAGGGGAACGATAAAGTTGCCGGCGACGTCATTTTCAGCGGACTGCGCGACCTCATTCTCAACACCGCGGGCGATCCGATGCCGGATGATCCCGCAGCGGCCCGTTCGCTCGCCGACTATGCGGATTCGCTCGAGCTGTTCCACGCCTACGGAGCAGCGTCCTCCCCGATGGCGGCCGAAATCGACGGCAAGACCTTCGTGCTCGGCGATAATCCGATGGGCATCACGCGGTTCACGCTCCGCTTCGGCGAAACGCCCGCTCTCTCCTACACGAACGCGCAGGGCGACAAGGTGCTCCCGTTCGGAATGTGCAAAAACTGTTTCGGTGCCTTCCCGCAGACCGGCTACTCGAACGAGATCGGCTCGGCACCGGGCACGCGCCTTCTCGACGATGCGGTTTCCGCGGCGTGGATCGACGAACGCACGCTCTGGCTGAAGATCCAGATCATCGACGATTACTTCGGCAACTGCGACGCCCGCTTCACCTTCACGGACGACGGCCGGGTACACCTCAGTATGACGAAAACCGCCGAAGACTTCCTCGACGAATACCGGGGCGAAGCCGACGGCGCGATGGCATAACCCGCACAACTACACAAAGCCGCTTCAGTTGAGGCGGCTTTATTGTATGCCGGGGTGTCGAATGGGTTCGATCCCCACTCACGCAAAAAGCACACCGAACCATATCCGATGTGCTTTTTTATGCCGGTGGCGGGGTGTCGAATGGGTTCGATCCCCATATATGAATAAAAGGCACCCGAAGGTACCTTTTATTCATATGCCGGTGGCGGGGATCGAACCCGCACCCTGTCGCCAGGACCAGATTTTGAGTCTGGCACGTCTGCCAGTTCCATCACACCGGCGCGGTGCTATTATAGCATATCCACCGCCCGATTGCAACCCATTTCACAAATTTTACCGACCGCGACAAAAAGCGGACGCCCGTGAGAGCATCCGCTTCGGTGGCCGTTCGGCCTTATTTGTCTTCTTCCTCTTCGTCTTCGTCGGAGATCAGCGGTTTCTGGCAAGCCGGGCAGATCACGTCTTCCGGATTGACCGTATCGTCGAAGTAGACTTTGCCGCCGCAGTTCGGGCACATGGCGCAGTAGAATTCCTCTTCTTCGTCATCGTCCTCGTCGTCCGCACAGCCGCCGCATGCGCTGCAATCGCCGTCGCATTCGTCGTCTTCGTCATCTTCTTCGTCTTCTTCGCATTCGTCGTCGCCGTAGACGAAATCTTCAACGCAGCCGAGATCCTCGTCCATTTCTTCGAGGTACTCGTTCTGTACGTCAAGCTCGTCGCGCAGCGTTTCGATCTCACCGGCCATCTGGTCGCAGAGAGATACGAGCGCGGCAATCACTTTTCCTTCGGGCGTGGTCGTGTCGAGCGCCGTGCCGTCCAGCAGTCCCTTGATATAGGAGCTGTATTCTTTCGTCGTCATAAGGTTACCCCTTTCACGCCGCGAGCGCTTACGCTCTTTCGAGATATTCGCTCGTTCTCGTGTCGATGCGGATCTTTTCACCAGCGTTGATGAAGAGCGGAACACGGATGGTAGCGCCCGTTTCAACGGTAGCGGTCTTCGATGCGCCGGTAGCGGTATCGCCGCGGTGCCCCGGGTGGCAGTGGCCCACTTCGAGGTCAAGGAACATCGGAGGTTCAACGGCAAACGGCTTTTCCTGATAGGAGTGGATCTTGCAGATCATTTCTTCCTTGACGAACTTGAAGTTGTCGCCGATCAGATCCTTGCCGATCGGAACCTGTTCGAAGGATTCCTGATCCATGAAATAGTACAGATCTCCGTCGTTGTAGAGATACTGCATATCCTTGCGTTCGATTCTGGCTTCGTTGAACTTATCGGTGGGGGAGAAAGAGGTTTCAACAACGCCGCCGGTGATGACGTTTCTCATCTTCGTGCGGACGAACGCTGCGCCCTTACCGGGTTTCACGTGCTGGAATTCGATAACCTGCATGACCTTGCCGTCCCATTCGAACGTAACGCCGTTTCTGAAATCGCCTGCTACTATCATAGTTTTTACTTCCTTTCAGTTCATGGAGATAGTAATTATAATCTGATTTATTGTATAACATTTCGGCGGATTTTGCAAGAGGGTTCGGCGATTTTATTCGGATTTTTTTACGATTTTCGTTCAGAATCCGTCCATTCCATCTGAAGCGGTGGAAAAACGCTTTACAAATCCACGCGGATATGGTATCCTCTTCATAGAGTTAATGATGAAAAAGGATGGGAAACCGTATGAAAAAATGGCTCGTCCGGATCCTCATCGGCCTTGTGTGCGTATGTCTGCCGGGATGCCGGACAGCGCCCGAGCCGTCGGAATCCGACACACTGACGGAGACGCTTCCCCCGGAGACTGCATCGGAAACGGAGGAGTACACGCCTGCGGAGCTGCCGGAGAGCAAACGGCCGCTGGTCTACACCGGCAGTATGGCGTTACATGAACTGCATTTGCCACCGGAGATACGCAACGCCTACACCTTTGACTATGACGGGCGCTACGTCCTGTTTGTCACTTCCGTTCCGGCAGAAGGATCGTCGGGCGGAGCGAATGAACGCAGAAGCCACTGCCTGTACGTGCTTGACAAAATGACCGGGGCGTTCCTGCCGGAGACGTTTCCTTTGGCCGATACGGAATCGTGCTGGTTTTCCCTTCATGAGGAGGACGGATACGCCGTCTTGTGCGCCACGTACCTGATCGAGGGAACCGCCGATTACGTCGTGCCGTCCGCCTATCGGATCTTGGAAGAGGACGGCGTATTCCGCCTTGAGGAAACCGAACGGGATGCATACCCGGAATACTCGGCACGGATCGCGTCGCCCGACGGGACATACAGCGTCTGTCTGGTCACCACGGACGGTTACGGAGACGGCGGTGTGATGCTGCGGGATGCGTCGGGGCAATTCCGGGAGCTGCTGGCCAATCAGACCTGGGAAGAAACAAAGGGCATGGAGGAAGTGAAACACTATTCCCCGCTCTGCTTCCTCGACGACACCCGTTTTCTCTTTAACATCGGCGGCTGGGAATGGACGATCGGGTACGGCGTCTATGACGTGGAAACCGATACGGCCGTGGAATATCGAAACGGAAAAGCAGTCGTCGGCTACGATGCGGACAGAGGACTTTGCATCACGTATGAACTGGGCGTCAACTATGAGCCTCTGTGGTATGAAGAAACGCCCGGCGGAGAAGGGACGCCCGTATGGCTCTTCCCGAACGAACAGGAAAGCCAAACGGATTCCTGCACGTATCAGGACGGCTGTTGGATACGAACCTCCTCGGAGAAAATGGAGATTCTGTCCGCCGACCGAACGGAGATACGGGGCACGTTTGACGGGGCTGCAGGAGACGACTTCTGGAACAGAGCCCCCTTATTTACGGTGTTGTACCTGTACGGCGACAGTGTGACGGTGCTTGTGCAGGAATAAGAATTGCGATAACAGAAAAACGTCGGATGGAGCAAAACCGTCCGGCGTTTTTTCAGCGGATTTTCTGATTTATTACGATTTTCTTCTGCGATGAGCCGCAAATGCGAGAAAAACGCACAGCAGAGCCGGGAAAATTGCCCCGACCAGCACGCCGCGGCGGAGATCATCCCCGAAGAGTCCCGCGATCAATCCGACCGTTGTCGGGCCGACGGTACAGCCGATATCCCCTGCCAGCGCAAGAAAGGCGAACAAAACGGTCCCGCCGCGCTTGAAGGACGCCGACGCCATCGAAAAGACGCCCGGCCACATGATACCGACCGAGAAGCCGCACAATGCGCAGCCGATCAGCGCTCCGACCGGCGACGGACTGAAGGATGCGAGCAGGTAGGACAGGATCGCAAGCACCGCGCCTGCTCCGAGCTGCCGGCTGACGCTGACTTTTCCGTCGATCCGGACGGCAATCACACGGGAGAGTCCCATGAGCGCCGCGAACATACAGGGGCCTGCCAGATCGCCGACCGTTTTCGAGACGCCGAGACCGCTTTCGGCAAA
Organism: Eubacteriales bacterium; assembly: GCA_045643445.1. Classification (GTDB taxonomy): domain Bacteria; phylum Bacillota; class Clostridia; order Oscillospirales; family CAG-272; genus UMGS1696. The sequence continues at coordinate 988 of JAZUKT010000071.1, read as the reverse complement.
GGCGGACGCCCACTGGCTCATCGACAGCTCCGACGCGCCGGACGCGAACATCAGCCCCGCAAACATCCAGAACCGGCCGTTACGGAAGAGTTCTCCGGCGGACATTCCGGCTCCGTCCTCCGTCAGCGACGCGATCGGCACGCGGCTGAAAAACACGGCGTTGCCGAGCGGAAGCAGCGCCCACACGCAGGCGAGCCACCGCCACGAATCCCGGCCGAACACGGCGAAAAACGCGGTGGTCAGAAGGATCACGGCGACCGTGCCCCAGCAGTAGAAGGAATGCAGCAGATTCATGGCCGCCGTCTTGTTTTCCGTCGGGCAGGCGTCCGCGATCGGGCTGATCAGCACTTCGATCACGCCGCCGCCCAGCGCATAGATAATAACGGCTGCCAGCAGTCCCGCAAACGGAGACGGCAAAACGGCCGGAAAAACCGCCATTCCGATCATACCGACGGCGGCAAGCAGATGAGCGCCCACGATCGCACGCTTATAACCGATCCGGTCGAGCAGATGCGCCGAGAGATAATCGACCATAAGCTGCACCATGAAATTGACGGTGATCAGCGCGGTGATCTTCGAGAGCGGCAGGCCGAACGTCTCCTGAAACGTGAGAAACAACAGCGGCGGCAGCGTATTGACCAGCGCCTGCGTCACATAGCCGATCCAGCACGCCGTCATCGTGTGCCGGAAGTTCTTTTTATCTGTCATTGTGATTCCTTTCGGGATTCAGATCACGCGTCCCTGATAGTAGAACTGTCCCGGAACGCTCTTGCGGTATTCCTGAACGGATCCGCAGAACAATTGCGTGTCGGACAGATGAAGGATCGTTCCGTCCAGCGCTTCTCCGTCCACGATGACGGTCGCGATGCCGTCTTCCTGATTGAGCGCCGCGATCTCCGAAAACAGTTCGTCCTTGGCAAAAGCGTCGAGTCCCTGCATCGGTTCGTCGAGCAGGAGAAGCCGCCCGGCCGAGCAGATCGTGCGTGCG
>JAZUKT010000070.1:0-2601 GCA_045643445.1 Eubacteriales bacterium | reverse complement strand
GAGAACGTCCCGGCGAATATCCGCGGCCGACGCGCCCTGATCCGCGGGCAGCCGATGAGCAAAGCAGTCCGTCTCCTCGCACATGGCCAGCAGCAGATGCTCCGTGCCGATATAGCCGTGCCCCATGCCGACTGCCGTCGTGGCGGAATTCTCGATGATCCGCTTCGTGCGCGGCGTGATGTCTCCCGGTGTAAGGGCGGTCGGCTGCCCGAAACCGATGCTCTCGCCGATGATCTGCCGCGTCTTTTCATACGTTACGCCGCGCTCCTCGAGCACCCGCGACGCTATCCCGTCCTTCTCGCTGAGCAAGCCGAGCAGAAGATGCTCGCTCCCGACCGACGTATGCCCCATCTCCGCCGCCAGATACAGCGCACGGTTCAAGGCGTTCTGCGCTTTCTTCGTAAAACCGATATTCATAAAAAATGCCTCCGGATTCCCATAATGCCATCATGGTATTATAGGAATCCGAAGGCTTCTTTATTCGGTCAGGTGGGAAATGATCCCGCATGATTTATCTGTTCTGCAGAATCGCCTTGATCTTTTCGGCGCGTTTGGCGGCAATTTCCTTCATGGACGTGCAGTCCGGGTTCTCCGCCATCACCGTATGCGGCAGCGTCGAGAAGAAAATCTCATCCGCCGTCTCCGGCTTCATATCGGTTTCGCCGAGCACCGCCGCCAGCCGCAGCGTCGAATACAGACCGAGAATTTCGTCCGCTCTGAGGCGTCCCGCGTAGAGCATCATACCGATACTGCGCATGGCACGCTCACGGATCATGTCACGCCGCTCGTCACGGATTTCGCCGCGGAGTTTCCGCTCCTGCTCGATGATTTTGCCGACCGCTTCCGTGAGTTTGCCGACTGCCTCTTCTTCCGTCAAACCGGCAGCCGCAGGAGACGATACCTGATAGAGGCAGGCGCGCTCCCCTTCGCCGTGCATCGAGCGGATGCCGATCCCAAAGCCGGAAAGCTGATACGACAGCGACCGCATGCTTTCACGGTGCGTATAGACGGGCAGATGCAGCGTCACCGTCGCTTTCATGCCGGTACCGATCTCGGACGCGCGGTGCGTCAGGTAACCGACCTGCTCGTTAAAAGCAAATTCGAGCGCTTCGTCGAGTTTTCCTTCGATCTCATACGCCGCGTCCATCGCAGCCTTCACGTCGGAGCCGGGCTGCGTACACTGGATCGCAATGTGATCCCCGCCGAGCAGCATGACTGCCGCCGATTTTTCTTCATTCAGAAGCAGCACGCCCTTCGAGGCCGCGAAATGGCGCGAGATGATCCGCTTTTCGGCAAGCGCGAGCCGTTCGTTTTCCGTGGCAGATGCAAAATCAGTCGCCGTCCAGCCGTCGGATTCCGGCAGGATCGCCTTGATCTTTTCGACTAGCTCCTTCTTCTGCTCGTCGGTCATCCGCTCCGTGAACGGGTACCCGGCGACGTTCCGCACGAGCTTCACCCGGCTGTTCAGCGCAATATCGTTATCTTTTCCGTTATTCTTGTACCACATCATATAGGTCTCCTCCTGTCTCATTCCCGCCGTTCTCACAGCGTCTCTTCCCTGAGCGTCTTCAGCTGATCGCGGATCTCGGCCGCCCGTTCGTAATTCTCCGCACGGATCGCTTCCTTCTGTTCTTCTTCGAGCGATTTGATCTGCTCTTTCCGTTCGATCCTCTCTTTCATCCGGGCAGGCGCGTGTCCCTTGTACGCCGTCTGACCGCGGCCGCCGGAGATCGCCGGTTTCAGTTCATCCGCAAACGCCGCATAGCAGTCCGCGCATCCGGCCACGCCGTTCGACGCAAATTCGCTGAACGTCTTGCCGCACGTCGGGCATTTCTTCTCGCCCGCGCCGAGTCTCCGTTCCGGCCGTCCGAAGAAGCCGCTGAGCAGATTGTTCATCGCGTTCCACGGGCTGCCGAAGAGGCCGTCGCCGAAGAACGAGTCGAATCCCTCGAACACGCTGTCCATATCAACCGTGCTGATCTCGCCGTTTTTCTCCATCTCGTCAGCGCACTGGCTGCACAGGTGGAACGTCTTTTCCCTGCCGTTCACGTTCTCGTGATAGTAGAACGTCGCGTCATTCATTTTGCATTTTTCGCAAAGCATCTTATATTCCTCCGTTTCATCGGTAGATTTACGTTTTTACTGCATCATCAGAAGCATCAGGAGCCGACGCAGCAGATCGGCCCGCAGCTCATCCCGCTTATCCGGCGGACAAAGGTCAAGGGAGGTCATCATCTGTAAGGAGATCCGCGCCTCACGCTCCGTCAGAAGACCGTGCTCCAGCAGGTTGCGGAGATACGCACGCGCCTCCGTCTCACTCACCGTCCGTCCGACCGCCTGGAAGAAGTGCATGAGATATTCGTCACGCCCCATCTGCACCCGGACGATACGGATGTATCCGCCGCCGCCGCGCTTGCTTTCGGTGACATAACCGTGCTCCGTGTTGAAGCGCGACGTGATCACGTAATTGATCTGACTCGGGACACAGCCGAGCTGCGCCGGCAGATCGTTCCGGCGAACTTCCGCGCTGCCGCCGCCTTCTTCCAGCATCTGTTCGATCAGCCGGGCGATATGATCCGATAATAACATGGGTGTTTCCTT
>JAZUKT010000069.1:0-10064 GCA_045643445.1 Eubacteriales bacterium | reverse complement strand
TCCGACTTTTCATTATCAACGATGAGGACGGCATCCTGATCGGTCAGAAGATCATCCCTGTCGACCGCGCCGGTCTGTACGTTCCGGGAGGCACGGCGGCGTATCCGTCAACGGTTCTCATGGACGCGATTCCCGCGAAGATCGCCGGATGCCGCGAAGTCGTCATGGTAACGCCGCCCGGCAAAGACGGCAAAGTGAATCCCGTCATTCTCGCCGCGGCGGAAGTAGCCGGCATCGACCGCATTTTCAAGGTCGGCGGCGCACAGGCCATCGCGGCACTCGCCTACGGAACCGAGAGCATCCCGAAGGTCGATAAGATCGTCGGCCCGGGTAACGCCTACGTCGCGGAAGCGAAGAAGCAGGTGTTCGGCGCCGTTTCGATCGATATGATCGCCGGACCGAGTGAAATACTCATCGTGGCGGACGGGAAGAGTAATCCCCGGTACGTCGCGGCCGATCTGCTTTCGCAGGCGGAACACGATAAGAACGCGAGCGCCGTCCTCGTTACGGATTCGCGCGAACTGGCCGCAGCCGTTCAGGCGGAACTGGAAAAGCAGATCCCGAAACTGGAGCGCGCGGAAATCGCCCGTGCATCCATTGATAACAACGGCAAGATCATCGTAGCGGAAGACCTCAAAACCGTCATCGACATTGCGAACGAGATCGCGCCGGAGCATCTCGAACTCTGCGTCGATAACCCGTTTGATTATATCGACGGCATTCGCCACGCCGGTTCCGTTTTCATGGGGCGCAACTGCCCGGAAGCGCTCGGCGACTATTTCGCAGGCCCGAATCACACGCTTCCGACGAGCGGTACGGCCAAATTCTCGAGTCCCTTGTCCGTGGACGATTTTATCAAGAAAACGCAGATCACCTACTATACGAAAGAGGCGCTCGCACGGGTTGCGTACGACGTAGCCGCTTTTGCCGAAAAGGAAGGACTGACGGCACACGCCAAGAGCGCAGTCGTCCGTCTGGAGGATGAGGCTTGAAAATAAGGGGAATTACGCCTGTTTCAAGCCGCATTTGTGTCAAAGAATTGACATAAATGCGAAGAAAGGAATGATCAATATGAGCCGCTATTTCAGCCAAAAATACGCCGCGCTGACACCGTATACACCGGGCGAGCAGCCGACGGATATGAAATACGTCAAACTGAACACGAACGAGTCGCCGTTCCCGCCGTCCGAGAAAGCGATCGCGGCAGCTGATGCGGAAGCACGCCGCCTGCAGCTTTACTCCGATCCGACGAGCGGCGCGCTGCACAAGAAACTCGCTGAAACGCTCGGTTTGGAGCCCGATGAAGTTCTTGTGACGAACGGTTCCGACGAGATTCTGAACTTCGCCTTCATGGCGTTCTGCGACGAAAAGACGCCCGCCGCTTTCGCCGATATCACCTACGGTTTTTACCCGGTTTTCGCCGAACTGAACAATATCCCTTATACGGAAATCCCGCTTCGGGAGGATTTCACGCTCGCGCCGGAAGATTATTTCGGCCTCGGCAAAACGATCTTCATCGCCAATCCGAACGCGCCGACCGGCCTTGCACTCTCCCGCGCCGATATCGAGCGGATCCTGCGCGCGAATCCCGATCACGTCGTCGTCATAGACGAAGCCTACGTCGATTTCGGCGGCGAATCGTGCATCCCCCTGATCCGTCAGTACGATAATCTGCTCGTCACGCAGACCTTCTCCAAATCGAGAAGTATGGCGGGCGCTCGCGTCGGCTTCGGTGCCGGATGCCGCGAACTGATCCGCGACCTCAATACGATCAAGTATTCGACGAACCCCTATAACGTCAACCGCATGTCGCAGGCCGCCGCCATCGGTGTGCTGTCCGACGAAGATTATACGCGAGCAAATTGCCAAACGGTCATCGAGAACCGCGCCTATACCACGGCGGAACTCGAGAAGCGCGGCTTCAGCGTCCTTGATTCGAGAGCAAACTTTATCTTTGCGACACATCCGGCCATCGCGGGCAAAAAGCTCTATGAAGATCTGAAGGCACGCGGCGTCCTGATCCGTCACTTTGAGAAACCGCGCCTCTCGCCCTATAACCGCATTACGATCGGTTCAAAAGAGCAGATGGATATCCTGCTTCAGAAAATAGATGAGATCATGGAGGAGAACGTATGAGAAACGCGACGATCACGAGAAAAACGGCGGAGACCGATATCGCCCTGACGTTCGAGCTGGACGGTACCGGCGAAAACCGGATTGATACCGGCTGCGGCTTCCTCAATCATATGCTGACGCTGTTTGCCTCGCACGGCCGATTCGATCTGACGCTGACCTGCAAAGGGGACACCGACGTTGACTTCCACCACACCACCGAGGATATCGGCATCGCGCTCGGTCAGGCGTTTCGCGAAGCGCTCGGCGATAAAAAAGGAATCACCCGCTACGGCGATATTTTCCTGCCGATGGATGAAGCGCTCGTCCTCTGTGCCGTTGATCTGTCGGGACGCGACTGCCTCGGCTATGATCTCGCCATTCCGACCGAAAAAGTCGGCTCGTTTGATACGGAACTGGTCGAGGAATTCTGGCTCGGCTTCGTACGCAACGCCGGCGTGACGATGCACCTGCAGCAGTTTGCCGGAAAGAATTCGCATCACATAATCGAAGCGGCGTTCAAGGCCTCTGCTCGCGCGCTGCGTCAGGCTGTGGCCATTGACGAACGCTTTGCGGATAGCGTGCCGTCCACGAAGGGAGTCCTTTGATGATCGCGATCATTGATTACGGCGTCGGCAACCTCTTTTCGCTGAAATCGTCGTTTGGTGCGATCGGCGCGGAGGCGGTCGTTACATCCGATAAAGCTGTCATCGAGTCGGCCGAACGGATTCTCCTGCCGGGCGTCGGCGCTTTCCGGGATGCAGCCGCCAAACTCCGGGAGACCGGCATGGGCGCGCTCGTCAAAGCGGAAGCCGCCAAAGGAAAGCCGATCCTCGGGATCTGCCTTGGTATGCAGATGCTGTTCGATAAAAGCTACGAATACGGCGTTCACGAAGGCCTCGGGCTGATTCCGGGCACGATCCGTCCGATTGCAGACGTGATCCCGGCCGGACTGAAAATTCCCCAGATCGGCTGGAACGCGCTTGAGATACGAAAGAAGAGCCCGATCCTCTCCCGCGTGAAGAACGGGGACTGCGTTTATTTCGTTCATTCCTATTACGCCGCCGAGTGTGAGCCCGCCATCGTGGCCGTTACGGATTACGGAGCGCCGCTGACCGCCGTCGTGCAGAACGGATCGGTCTACGGCTGCCAGTTCCATCCCGAAAAAAGCGGCGCGATCGGCCTCAACATCCTGCGTTCGTTCTGTGAGGTACCCGTATGATTCTGTTTCCTGCCATTGACCTCTACGAAGGAAAGGCCGTGCGCCTATATAAAGGCGATTATCGGCAGATGACCGTGTACAGCGAGAATCCCCCGGAAATCGGTCGGGATTTTGCCGACAAGGGCGCTGAATGGATCCATATCGTTGATCTTGAGGGCGCGAAGAACGGTGAGACCCCGAATTTCAATACGGTCTGCGCTATCAAAAAGGAAAGCGGACTTTCCTGCGAGATCGGCGGCGGCATCCGTTCGATGGAAGTTGTCGAGCGGTACCTCGAAGCCGGGATCGACCGCGTCATTCTCGGCACGGCGGCCGTGGAGGACGAAGCATTCCTCACGGAAGCCGTTAAACGGTACGGCAGCCGCATCGCAGTCGGCGTGGATTTGAAAGACGGATTCGTCGCCGTGCGCGGATGGACGGAAAAAACCGAACTTGACGCCTATACCTTCTGCGAAAAAATGTCCGCTCTGGGCGTTGAAACGCTCATCTGCACCGATATATCCCGCGACGGTGCGATGAAGGGCACGAATCACGAACTGTATCAGGCGCTCACCGAACGGTTCAGCCTGCAGATCACGGCGTCCGGCGGCGTATCGAGCATCGACGACGTGCGGCGGCTTGCGGCGGTTCCGCTGTACGGTGCCATTATCGGCAAGGCCTATTATAACGGCGCGATCGACCTCAGAGAAGCAGTGGAGGCGGCAAAATGATCACAAAACGAATCATCCCGTGCCTTGACGTGCGCGACGGACGGGTCGTCAAGGGCGTGAATTTCGACGGCCTGCGCGACGTGTCGTCACCGGTGGAGCTGGCGAAGTATTACAGCGAAAACGGCGCGGATGAGCTGGTTTTCTACGATATCACCGCGTCGGCGGAGGGAAGACGGCTGTTCACCGATATCCTCACGGAAACGGCGGCGACCGTGTTCATCCCGCTGACCGTCGGCGGCGGTATCAATACCGTCGAGGATTTCGACCGCGTACTCGGATGCGGCGCGGATAAAGTCAGCGTCAACTCCGGCGCGATCCGCAATCCCGACCTGATCGAAGAGGCGGCGAAACGCTACGGCGACCAGTGTGTCGTGCTCTCGGTGGACGTGAAACGTGTGGACGGCGTGTTCCGCGTGTTTGCCAAAGGCGGACGGGAAAATACCGGCATGGAAGCGATCGAGTGGATCCGCCGCTGTGTCGGAAACGGCGCGGGCGAGATCGTCGTCAATTCCATTGATACGGACGGTGTGAAGGGCGGCTTTGATCTCGAAATGCTCGATGCCGTCTGCCGGGTCGTTTCAGTTCCGGTCATCGCGTCCGGCGGCGCCGGCTGTATCGACGATTTTATCAAGCTGTTCGACGCGCTGCCCCGTGTGGATGCCGGACTGGCCGCGTCCATCTTCCATTTCGGTGAAGTGAAGATTGCCGATCTGAAGCAGGCGATGGCGGCGCACGGGATCCCGGCCCGTCTCTGACCGTGTCTCAAATAGAATAAAGGAGTAAAAACCATGCTGAATATAGATGAACTGAAATTTGACGAAAAGGGACTGATCCCGGCCGTCGTGCAGGACGCGATCACGAAAGAGGTGCTGACCGTCGCGTATATGAACCGTGAGAGCCTTAAAATCTCCATAGAAAAGGGGCTGACGTGCTTCTGGAGCCGTTCCCGTCAGGAGCTGTGGCTCAAGGGCGAGACGAGCGGCAACTATCAGCATATCGTCTCCATCACCGCGGATTGCGACCGTGACGCCCTGACCGTTCTGGTCGAGCCGGACGGCCCTGCCTGCCACCTCGGTACGAAATCCTGTTTCAACGATCCCGTTTACGAGAGCGACAAACTGCAGAATTTCTCGCTGGAAGGGCTTTATAAGCTGCTCGAAGGCCGCAAAGCCGAAATGCCGGAGGGCTCCTATACGACCTATCTCTTTGAAAAGGGACTTGATAAGATCCTCAAGAAGATCGGCGAGGAATCCACCGAAGTCATCATCGCAGGGAAGGCCAAGGACAAAAAGGAAACGATCTACGAGATCGCCGACCTTGCGTACCACGTCATGGTGCTGATGGTTGAGTCGGGCATTTCCGTTGAAGAGATTCACCGCGAACTTGCCTCCCGCCACGTGATCGACCACAAAGTCAAACAGGAAAAAATGACCTGACGAAAAAAGCTGCTGCCATTACCTTTATCGGTGTAATGACGGCAGCATTTTTTATTTTAACCCCAACGGTAATCGAGATAGTCGATAAACCGCTTGACGGCGAGGGAAGCGCTCCTGCGGCTGCGGAGCGTCAGCCCGATCCGGCGGTAAGCGGGAACGTCGAGTTCCTTCGTGATGATGCGGTACGGCACGCGCTTCAGGATCAGCTCAGGCACGATGCTCACGCCGAGACCGCCTTCCACCATCGACATGATCGCGTAGTCGTCCCACGTCGTGAAGTGGATGTTCGGCGTCAGATTCAGTCGCTCGAAGATTTCGGATACCTCGGCCTTTGCGCCTTTCTCAAGCAACATGAACGGCTCCTTTGCAAGCGCCGCCACGGGGCATTTGGTGCAGGCCGCCAGCGGATGATTTTCCGGGATGATCGCCATCAGCCGGTCTTCTTCCAGGAAAATGCTCTCGAAATCCGGCTTGGTCGGCAGTCGGTTGAAACCGCAATCCACACGCCCGGACTCGATCCAGTCCTCGATCTCCGTGTAATCGCCGAGCAGAATCTCGTAATCAATGTTCGGATAGTCCTTCTGGAATTCCCGGATGATGTTCGGCAGCCACAGCGTCGCCACACTCGAAAACGTCCCGATGCGGATCAGCCCGGACTGTAACCCGTTTACGGCGTCGATCTCCATCTGGAGCTTTTCCATTTCCCGCACCACGTTCTTCGCGTAGGGAAGCAGCTTCGTCCCGTCGGAGGTCAGCCGCACGCCCGATACGCTCCGCTCGAGCAGCGTCACCTTCCATTCCTTTTCAAGATCGCTGATCATCCGGCTGATGCTTGACTGGGAGTAGTTGAGCAGCTCCGCGGCCTGCGAGAAACTGCCGCATTCCACCGTTTTGATAAACGAAATGTATTTGTGGATGTTCATGTCCATGGCTGCATTCCTTTTTCGAATGAATTGTATTTGATTTATGCGCTTTTCAAATGGATAAAAGTATGATACAATAATTTTTGACAAAAATCAAGAGGTTGGGAACATTTTCATCCGAAGAGTCCCGGCCGAAAGAACAGGAGTACATATGAACTACACTGAAGTCATCGTATTTATCGTGTATCTGCTCGGTATGCTGGGCATCGGTATTTATTTTTACCTGCGCAGCAAAGACGCCGGTGAGAAGGACTACTTCCTCGGCGGCCGTCAGATGGGCCCGTGGGTAACGGCACTTTCAGCCGGCGCGTCCGATATGAGCGCGTGGGTGCTGATGGGTCTGCCCGCATCCATTTTTGCAGCCGGCCTCGGCCAGACGTGGATCGCCATTGGTCTTGCCATCGGCTACACGCTCAGCTGGATCTTTGAGGCACCGCGTCTCCGTCGTTTCTCCATCAAGGCGAACGACTCGATCACGATCCCGCAGTACCTGAGCAACCGTTTCCTCAGCAAGAGTAAAGTGCTGCAGGTCATCTGCGCCGTCATTTTCCTCGTTGCCTATACGGTTTACGCCGCTTCCTCCATCAAGGCGTGCGGTACGCTCTTCAATACCGTAATCGGCATCGACGCGAAGGTTGCCATGTACATCGCGGCGGCCGTCATCGTCAGCTATACGTTCCTCGGCGGTTTCTCTGCCGTTTGCTGGACGGACTTCTTCCAGGGTATGCTGATGCTCGCGGCTCTTCTGATCGCTCCGATTTTCGCCCTGTTCGTCATCAACAGCGGCAGCGGCGCGGCAGCCGTCACGTTCCCGGATGGCTACTGGAGCATGTTCGGCGATTGGAAAGCGATCGTCAACGGTCTTGCCTGGGGTATCGGTTACTTCGGCATGCCGCATATCATCATCCGCTTCATGTCCGTACGTTCCAATAAAGACCTCAAGAAGAGCGCAAAGCTCGGTATTACCTGGACAGTTCTCATTCTGATCTTCGCCGTGGGCGCCGCCATCGTCGGCCGTTACCTCCTCGGTGAGATCGAAGACAGCTCCACCGTCTTCATTCAGATGGTGCGCAAGATCTTCCCGGCACTCATTTCCGGTATCCTGCTTTCCGCAATTCTCGCGGCTTCCATGTCCACGGCTGACAGCCAGCTGCTTGCATCCGCTTCTGCGTTCGCGAGCGACGTCTACAAGCCCGTTTTCCGTAAGGGGAAGGCAAGTGACAAGGAGATGCTCTGGGTCGGCAGAATCGTCGTTCTCGTGATTTCTGTGATCGCTCTGTTCATCGCCGCAAACCCGAACAGCGGCACGATCATGAGCCTCGTTGAAAACGCATGGGGTATCTTCGGTGCGGCCTTCGGACCTGCCATCATGCTCTCGCTCTTCTGGAAGCGATTCAACTTCCCGGGCGCCGTGGCCGGTATTCTCGTCGGTGCGGCCGTGGATATCTGCTGGCTCATCTTCCTCGCGGACCTCGGTATCTACGAAATCGTTCCGGGTGCTGTCGCCGGTCTGATCGCCGCGATCGTTGTGACGCTCTGCACGAAGAAGCCGAGCGCAGAAGTCGAAGCCCTCTACGACGAATCCGTCAAAGCTGTTGACTAACCTCGACAAAACCGAATAATCAAAACTCCCTGGGATCTCGAGATCTCAGGGAGTTTTTTGTGTTCTTATATCCGGGATTATTCGGCTGCCGTATGGAACGTGCCGGTGATCGGCTCGCCTTCAAGTTCCCACGCATTGATCGGATAAACCGATACGGTGTAGTCACTGTCCGGCGTCAGATCGGGAAGAATATGCGAGAGTGTGTCGCAGAGCGGTTCTTCAAAGAAGCGGGAGTAGAACGTGATCTCGTTCGCCGCGCCGTCCGGGCCGGTGTAAACGAGCCGGTAGTTGTAGATGCAGCTGTCATCGAGCGCCTGCGGGATCGCGGCAACGGCGCTCGTTGCGGTAATATCGGAGAAGGTGACGGCGGCGTCATCCGCGAAGTGCGGTGCGGTGAAGCAGGAGGCGTTGTACTTTTCGGCCGTGTAGTCGAAATCTTCTTTTCCGGCGGGCGTCCGGATGTAGTAGACGAGCTGCTTCGAGGGATCGTCCGTGTTCGACGGCGTCTTCATGAAATCGTCGGTAATGAGATTGTACGGCATGATCTTGACGACGTTGTCGGCGTTCACTTCAACGATGTAGAACTGTCCGACGGTGCCGCTTCCGCTCGGGATGTAGCCGTCTGTCATCCTGTCGGCGCATTCAAGATTGCAGAGCGTGCCGAGCGCGAGCATCGTGAAGTTGTCCTGATAAATGTCGCGCGGGTGATTCATCGTGACGTGCGTGTGGCCGGTGAACAGGAAAATCTGCGGATAGTTGTCGTACGCGGAGCGCAGACCGGGCGTAGAATCCGTACCGCCGCCGCATTCGTCGTCATCGTAACTGCCGTAAACGGTGTTTTTCAGCGCGTGATGCTGGAAGGCGAAGATCGGCTTGTCAGGCGCATCTGCCGCGGCCGCTGCCAGTTCCGTGTTCAGGAAATTCACATCTTCATCATCGTAGTCGTTCCCGTCCGGGGAAACGGCGATAAAATGGAAACCGTTGATCACCTTGTGGAGGTTAAGCTCGCGTTCGACGATTGACTGATAGGCTTTGATGTTGCCGTAGTGCTCGTGGTTGCCGAGCATCGGAATGAGTGTCGTTTCTTCGGTGAGGCATTCCGTCACGATGCTTTTGAAGTTGCGGACTTCATCGGCTGTTCCGCCGAGTGTCAGGTCGCCCGCCACGACGAGCGCATCGAGCGTCGAATAGGTTTCCTGCGCGTGGCTGTACGCGTAACAGGATTCGATCAGTTTTCTGAACCGTTCAGCTTCCGCACAGTTGTCAGCGGCTCTGTGAACGTGCACATCGGATACGACGGCAAAGCGAACGACCGGGACGAACGGCTCGTATAATTCAGCAGGATCGGGCGCGGCGGTTTCCGTTTCGATTTCAGTCGGCTGCTCCGGCTTTTCCGGGATTTCATCCGGCGGCGTCGTGCCGACACAGGCGGTCAGCAGACAAACGCAGAGCAGGAGCGGCAGAAGGGTCTTCGTTATCGTCTTCATATCATATCTCCTCTGTAATTTCAGGTTTCACTTGTAGTTGTAAAGGCCGTCGTGATCGGTTCGCCTGTTTTTTCCCAGACGTTCACCGGCGTGACGGACACGGTGTATTCGGTTCCGGGTTTGAGATCGGTCAGCGTGTAGGAGACCGTCTCCGGCATCGGTTCAACGTAATATTCGGAGAAGTAACTGACTTCCATCTCCTCACCGTCAGCGGCATATCGGAGAGAATAACTGTAAATACAGTCGTCGTCCAGCGCCTGCGGAACGGTGACGGTCGCGGTGGCAGCGGTGATGTCGGACACGGTAACGGCGGCGTTTTCCGTGAAGTGCGGTGTTCCGGCTGTCTCATACCGTTCGGCCGTGTAGACGAAGCCATCCGTTCCGCCGGTCGGGAGATAATACACGAGCTGCGAGTCGGGATCGTCCGTGTTTGACGGCGTCTTCATGAAGTCTTCCGTCAGGAGATTGTACGGCATGACCTTGACAACGTTGTCGGCGTTCACTTCAACGATCAGGTACTGCGCGGCGTTCTCATATCCTTCGGGATAAGCGCCGACGGTCAGCGTGTCCT
>JAZUKT010000068.1:0-6399 GCA_045643445.1 Eubacteriales bacterium | reverse complement strand
GACTGGCTCGACGTGCTGCGCCGGGATGCCGAACGCGAAAAAGAGGCGCTTTCCATGGGCGGCGAAAATCCCGTCTTTGCGCTCGCGTTCCCGTCCGGCATACAGAACGACGAGATCCGTGCGGCGGCGGTCGAGAGCGGGATGCGCGTCATGCTGACGACGGAGACCGGGACGAATACGCTGATCCGCGGACTGCCGCAGTCGCTGTACGGACTCAGACGGATCACGGTAGGCGAAATGAGCGGGGAAGACCTGCTCGGACTGCTCGAACCGTGAAAAACGGCCGGTTTTGCCAATCTATTGATAATATTGTATAAAATTTTCCATCGAAATTCAGCAAATAACACAACGCACAGACGGTTGTAATTGTCGGCCGACTATGATACAATAAGGATGCAATCAAATAATCAAGAATCGCAGAGGTGCGGAAACAATGAAGCCGTGCTGTCAAAGCCGCGGGAAGGCGTTGGCACGGGGGAGGTGAATCCGCCGAAGGAGAGGGCCCCGTCCTCGCCTGGCCCGGCAGAGAAGATCGGCCGGTCTGTCACGTCCCGTGGAGCGCTGCATTCGAACGCCTGTGTGAGCAGACGTCCCGGATTCGTGCCGCGGATGTCTGCTTTTCTGATTGTGTGCATGTTTGTCTTTTACCGCCGGGCGGCGGCAAATTCAAAGAAACGGCAAAATGCCGAAGAAAGGTATGGTTCCAGGTATGAGAAACAGAACCCTGAAAGGGAACCGCGCGTTTATTCTGCTCGTCGCTCTGACGGTCATGATCGCGCTGGCTCTCACGGTGACCGTGTTTGCGGATGACGGCGTGGAAGAAAACGCTTCCTTCGCTTACGCCACGGCCTTTTCGCTCCTTCCGCCGGTCATTGCGATCGTACTCGCTCTGATCACGAAGGAAGTTTATTCGTCACTCTTTATCGGCATCCTTGCCGGCGGTCTGCTGGCAGCGGGATTTGCCCCGGCCGGCACGATTGATACCGTGATCAACGACGGTTTCATCGCCTCCGTTTCGGGCAGCGCCGGTATCTTCATTTTCCTTGTCATTCTCGGCATCCTCGTTGCGCTGCTCAATAAGACCGGCGCGTCGAAGGCGTTCGGCGAATGGGCAAAGAAGAACATCAAGACGAGAGTCGGCGCCGCGCTGGCTACCTTCTTCCTCGGCGTGCTGATCTTCATTGACGACTATTTCAACTGCCTCACGGTCGGTTCCGTTATGCAGCCTGTCACGGATTCCCACAAGATCTCCCGTGCCAAGCTCGCGTTCCTGATCGACGCAACGGCTGCCCCGGTCTGCATGATCGCGCCGATCTCCTCCTGGGCTGCCGCCGTTTCGGGCTACGCGGAAGGCACCGGCTATTCCGGCCTGCAGCTCTTCTGCCGTGCGATCCCCTATAACTTCTATTCGCTTCTGACGTTCGTGTTCATCATCGCCATCACCTTCATGAAGTTTGATTACGGTCCGATGGCGCTGCACGAAAAGAACGCGCTCGAAAAGGGTGACCTCTTCACCTCCGGCACGGAACACGAAGAACAGGATATGGGCGAAGTCGGTACGAAGGGCAAAATGATCGACCTGATCCTCCCGATCATTCTCCTCATCGCTGTCTGCGTATTCGCGCTCGTTTACGTCGGCGGTATCTTCGACGGCGCATCCTTTATTGATGCATTCGCCAACACCGATGCAACGGTCGGTCTGCCGTGGGGCGGTCTCGTTGTCCTCGTTGTGACGATCGTCTACCTGCTGCTCCGCCGTGTTATTTCCTTCAAGGATGCGATGGCCTGCATCCCGAAGGGCTTCATCGCCATGGTTCCCGCCATCCTGATCCTGACGATGGCCGGCACCCTGAAGAACATGACGCTCTGCCTCGGCTCCGACGTGTTTGTCGACAACTTCATGAGAGGCGCGGCTTCCGGTCTGGCTCAGTTCCTGCCGCCCGTCATCTTCCTCGTTGCCTGCTTCATCTCTTTTGCAACCGGTACGTCCTGGGGCACGTTCGGTATTCTGATCCCGATCGTCACCAGCATCTTCCCGGCATCCTCCGAGCTGATGTACATCGGTATGTCGGCCTGCCTCGCCGGCGCTGTCTGCGGTGACCACTGCTCCCCGATCTCCGATACGACGATCATGTCCTCCGCCGGTGCGCGCTGCGATCACATCAATCACGTTTCGACGCAGATGCCGTATGCGATCACCGTTGCGGCCGTGTCGTTCGTTTCCTTCATCATCGCGTCCTTCATCCAGAGCTGGTACATCGCTCTGCCGATCGCCATCGTTCTGATGATCGCTACGCTGTTCGTCATCAAGGCCGTTGTCAAGAAAAAGGCCTGAGACGCGCTGACTGATCCATAAAAGAAAAGGCGGTATGAGAAAAATCATACCGCTTTTTGTTATGTCTGTATCCGTTTGAAAGAGATGCGGATCAGTTCACGGAATGCCGTCTTACCGCATCAGTTTTTTGACGGTCTGGTCGATTTTGTTCTGCGCGCTGCGTTTGATGGAAGCATACATGGAAGAAACGTTTGCGGAATTACTTTCGACCAGACTCGAAAACATCGTCTCGAGCTGACCGCAGTTGTAAATCATGGCAAGATCGTAGCAGCGGTTCTCGAAAATAATATTGAGCATATTGGAGGAATCCTCATCGCGCAGGGACCGGTAGCGGACGCTCTTGTCGACAAAAGCAGGAACGATCAGCTGCTGTCCGTAGTAGCCGAGCGCTTCCATGACTTCGCCCGTCATGTCGTAATCCTTGTTGGAGGCCGGAACGACCGCGAACGTCGCCCAATACGGCCCGATCGGAGAACGGAACTCCTGCGTTTCATCGTATTTCGGATACGGAAGAATGCCGAAATCCGCGTCCATATCCCGCAGATTCAGCGTCACAAGGAGCTGATTGGAGTAAAACAGCGCTCTGTTTTCCATAAACGTCGGCAGAAAGACGTTGAAATGGACGCTTCCCTGAACTTTGGGGAAATGTATGTTGAGCAGCGTGACGGCGCGGTCGTTCATGAGCGGCACGAGCCGTTCCGCCACTTCAGCTGCGCGGTCGAGATACGGATCGAAAGCAATATACGGCATCCCGTCATCGTCCTTCCTGACCAGCGGGATATCGGCGGCGTATATGGCCTGAACGAGCGTGAGCGGCTCGCACATGAGACCGAACTGATCGTCCTCGGCCACCGTTCTGCCATCGCCGTTCAGATCAAGCGAGGCGGCTTTTGCGAGTGCGGCTGCCCGGTCGATCGTCCACTCGTTGTTGTAGACGAGTTCGTACGGATTGTCGAGCTGCAGGTCCTCGATGAGCGCCTTGTTGAAGTACCATACGATCTGTGAAAAATCAAGGTACAGACTGATGTCGCCGGTCGAGGCGTACAGACTGCCGCCGATCGCCAGATCGTTGACCTCGCGCGGATCCCACCAGCTGTGGGAAAAGTCGACGAGCTCCGTGCCCTTCTGGTCGAGCAGAACGCGCTTGAACGTCAGCGAAGCAAGATTATAGCCGTTCATCATGGCCATTTTCAGATGCGAGTCGCCGGCCATGACTTCCTTTTCAAAGACGGGTCCGGCCTCTGAACGGTCCGTCAGCGGAAACAGAGAAAGCTTGACGTGCAGTTCGCTTTCAACGTGATTGCTGCGCTCGTAAATGGCGTCGTTGAGCGTTTCGCCGGTGAGTTCTTCCGCCGACACTTCGCAGTAGTCCATGGCGTGCCAGGATTCGTTGGCCGGGAACGAGAGGGCTGCGATGCAGAAATCCGCGTCTTTATAATCCGAATAGGGGATCACGTATTCGGACGGGGGAGCAGCCGCGGCGTTTTCCCCGGTTTGCGCCGAATCCGGATCCGATCCGGAAACCGACCCGGATTCGTTCGGTGATCCGCCGACGGATACGTTTCCCGAGCAGGCGGAGAGACAGCCGATGACCGTGAGAAGCAACAGTATGACGCTGACTGTTTTTTTCATATGCGTTATTCGTCCTTTCCGAAAGCCTGCATATTTGACGGAGAGTGAGCGGACAGGGACGGATTCAATCCTCGTAGCCGAGCGTCCATTTGACGATCTCTTCCGTGTCGCTTCTGAATCCCTGCACGGCGATGACGCGGTTCTGATCGAAGAAAACGCCGATCGTCTGACCGTACATACCGCCCTTGTTGAGCAGATTGCAGCCGCGGTTGTAACTCCAGCCGTAGCCGCGCTCTCTCGTCAGTTCGGTCCATTTTTCGGAAAGGATCCGCTGGCCGCGCCAGAGTCCGCCGGTGCGGTAGAGCTCGCCGAGCTTTACCATGTCGGACGAATTCAGATAGAGCCCCGTTCCGCCCATGACGTACCCGTGCGGGCAGCGGCTCCAGGCAGCTTCCTGGAAGCCGAGCGGCGTGAAGAGTTCCCGCCAGAGGAAATCGTCGACCGGCATCCCGGCTCTCTTTTCGGCGATCCGCGCGAGCAGATAGAAAGCACCGTCCGTGTAGACGTTCTGCTCCCCGGGCGTGTAGGAAAGCGGATAGGTGAGCATATAAGTGAGAAAATCCTCGCCGAAAACGGAGATCGGATTCTGGTCAATGTCGAGGAATCCGCCGGGCAGACCGACGCTGTGCCGGAGCGCCATATCGACGGTCATGAGATGCCACCGCTCGTCCATGCCGGAGGCTGGCAGCTGATCCGCGAGGATGTCGCAGACCTTTTCCTCAAGTCCGACCAGGCCGCGGTCGTATAAGAGACCGATGGCGGCCGCCGTGTAGGACTTCGCGCAGGAATAGGTGTCAAGGCAGAAAAACGTGTCGGCAAAATTGACCGTCTCGACCTCGCCGCCGTCGTGGATTTCGGAAACGCGCAGAACGGGGTGAGCGAGCGTGGCGTTAAAGCGGGAGAGTTCTTCGAGATAGCGGCTCATGGGCGCCTCCTGTCAATGTGGGGGAATCAGATTTCGGGAATTTCGATGGTGACTTCGTGTCCGCAGGCGTTCGAACGCATGATACCGTCGATGATCGCCTGGTTCTTGATGATCTCGGACGTCGGGACGGGAGCTTTTCCGCCATTCCGTACGGCATCCAGGAAGGAACTGATTTTGCCTTTCCAAGGTGCATCATTATCCTTCGTCGGGATGAGCGGCACTTCCGTTTCAACCGCGAGACCGGCGCACTGGCGGTAAATCTTCATGGGCGCGCTGAGTGAACCGTTCCAGTCGCTCGTGGAAGGGATGCGGAGACCGGCCTTCGTGCCGATGATAAGCGTATCGCCCGTCGTATTGATGTTGATCGCCCACGAAATACGGAAGTCGAGCATGATACCGCCTTCAAGACGAACCAGCGCGCCGGCGAAATCGTCAACGCTGAAAAGGTTGGCGGTTTTTTCGGGATCGAGCGCCGCATATCGGTTGATGTTGCGGTACGTGTCGGGATTCGTGCCGAGCAGATCGAACTTGAAACCGCTGACGGTTAGCGGGGTAGGATAGCCAACGGCGTTGAGCACCAGATCGAGCGAGTAGCAGCCGATGTCGCCGACAGCACCCACGCCTGCCGTTGCGTCCTGAATGAAGGTGTCGTGACCGGGGTAAGTGGGAATGCCGGTACGTCTGCCGCCGCCGGTCTGGATGTAGTAAATCTGACCGAGCTCGCCGGACTCGACGATGCGCTTGATCTGCTGCATATTGGGGTCGAAGCGGGGCTGGAAACCGATCGAAAGGATTTTGCCGCTTCTCTTTTCGGCGCGCATCATTTCGACGCATTCGTCGAGCGTGACGGCAAAGGGCTTTTCGCAAAGAACGTTGACGCCGTGGTCGAGGGCGTAAATGGTCGGCGCGGCGTGCTGACGGTTGTATGTGCAGACGGAGACAGCGTCAAGGTTTTCCTTGTCGATCATTTCTTCATATGAAGTGTAGCAATGAGCGCCTTCGATCTCCATATCCTTGAAGAATTGTTCGGCCTTGCCGGGAATGATATCGCAGCCCGCAACAATGTCTGCGTTATCAATGTCTTTGTACATGCGTACGTGGTGACGGGCAATACTGCCGCATCCGATGAAGCCGACACGGAGATTTCTGTTTTCCATAGTTGTGCCTTCCTTAATTATAATGTGATAGTGACTTGCGTCGGATAAGGCCGAACGGGCAGTCATTTCACAAGATAGTGTAGCACAGACGGTGTGCCGTGTCAATAGATGGTGGAGAGATGAGAGATTATATAAGGAAAGAAATCGAGGCTTAAAAAAACTTGAAAAAAGTTAAAAAAGTTTTGAAAAAAGGGTTGACAAAGTGGGAAGGTGGTGGTATACTGTACAGGCTGTCGCGGAAAACCGCACGGCGATCGCTCATTGAAAATTGAACAACAACAATGTACAAAAGACTCCGAAAATTCTTTTGAATTTAATGAAGCTCTTAAAGTAATTGAGCAAAAAGATCA
>JAZUKT010000067.1:0-2787 GCA_045643445.1 Eubacteriales bacterium | reverse complement strand
TTCCCCGGGAAAGGCGGCATATGCCGTGCCTCGCGTGCATACAATCAAACAAACGAACAGAACGGAGTTTGATATGGACGAAGCACAGGACATATGCCTTTTTTCGCGCAAACGGATGGAATTGACGGGAATCGAAGAGGTTGCTTCTTTTTCGCCGGAGCAGATCACGCTGTCGTCGTCGCTCGGGATGATCGCCGTGGAAGGGCACGATCTGAAGATCGAAAGCTTCTCCACCGAACGCGGGGAACTCAAAATCGAAGGGGCGTTCGACAGCTTTTACTATTACGGTAAAAAAGAAAAATCGGGTAAAAAGGGAATTTTGTCGGGACTGCTCGGATAAATGGAAAACGAGATCAAAAAAGATGTTATAATTGTCGGATTTTCTTTCATTTTGGGCTTGATTTTTGGCGGAATATACGATATAATGATGTTGGTTCAGAGTTTGTGCGGTATTTCGTCAACTGCCGGCGGAAAGAGGATCATGCGGCGGGGAAAACTCCCGTTTCTCACGTTCTTTTTCCTCGACGGCGTGTATATGACGACGGTCGGGCTGACGTTTTCCGCATTCGTCTACTGGTCGAATCACGGAGCATTCCGCTGGTTCATGGCTGCCGGATGCGCGGCGGGGTTCTTCGTCTGGTCGGAAACGGCCGGGCGGATCTTGTCACCGTTGCTTGACGCGGCGGCGCGGATCGTGCGGCTTTTCGCACATCGCCTGCTTGTCCGGCCGATCGGCATCCTGCTTCGATGGATCGCGCGGGGAACGGCGTTTCTGTTCCGTATGACGGTGATGCGGCTCGGCGGATGGATCGTCCGATTGTACCGCATCCGAAAAACGAACCGGTTTATCCGGCGGCTCGGGGAGACGGTGGTCTTTCCGATGGAATACAAAAAGGAGGAGAACGGATGAAGATTCTGCGTAATACGGCAGTCCGGCTTGCAATGATTGTGTTTGTCCTGTTTTTCCTCATTTTCATTATCGCCGTGCGGATGAGCAACAACGAACTTGATAAAAAAGCGGCGCTCCTGCAGGCGAAGATAGACGCGCAGACGGAGGAGATCGAAGCGCTTCGGGCAGATCTTGACCGGCCGTTCAACGACGAGTATATCGAAAAAGTCGCCCACGAAAACGGTTACCGTCATCCACAGGAGATCGTCTATTACAGCGGAGACTTTAACTGAGTAATCATCATCCTGCGAGACCAAATCGCAGGATTTTATTTTAGCAGCGGGGGTGACGGAATGTCTTGTCATCAGAGGCGTGTCGGCCTGAATATCCTATATGCGGTGTTGTTTTCTGTGATCCTGATCGGCACCGCAATCTTTCTGACGGGCTGCGGCCGCACGGAACAGACGGAAACACCCGACGAGACTGCGGAACGGACGGTCGAGTCGGAAACCGAACCGACAGAGACAATGGAAACCGAACCTGCGCCTGAGACCGAGACCGAACCGCCGGAAACCGAAACGGAAACCGAGACGGAGACAGAAACCGAAACGGAAACCGAACTGGTTCTGGCACCGCTCCCGGTGGAATCGACTGCGGAGACGTGGACGGCGGCACCGTATTCCGTGCTCGTGCGTCGGGATCGGGATGACGGCCGTGGTAATCCTGACGAGCTGATCGAGAAACTGCGTTTGCTGCTCACCACGGAGAAACCGGATCGCTGGACGTATAACTGGGCGGGTGATCTCGTAGAGGTCCCGGCGACGGTCACGTACCTCTATCATAATCTGGCGACGGGGGACACGGTCTCCTACGGCGCGGATGTGGTGCGGTATTCGGCCAGTCTGATCAAGGTACCCTACATATACAGCGTTCTGCGCGAGATCGAGGATTTTGAGGCTGATCCCGCGAACCACGGCGAAGACGGCAGGCTCCTGTACGAAGGCGAAAAGCATAAGTACAACCTTTCCGAGCAGTGGAAATATGATCCTGAAACGATGCTCGTTGAGGGTTCCGGGCAGATCATGGAGGAAGATCCCGGTTTCACGCTCACCTGGCGGGAACTGTTCGAGTATGCGATCCTGTACAGCGACAACGTGGCGGTCGATCAGATCCAGCAGCGTTTCGGCGTGAAATCCTTCTATGAATTGTCCAGCCGACTCGGGCTGAAGGGAACGGAAAGCGATTTCATGGATCTCTCTCCGCGCGACTGTATGATCGTTCTGCGCGAGGTGTACGCCTGGTTCGCCGGCGAAAGCGACTATGCGCAGATGATGAAGGATACGATGATCCATTCCAAGTATCCCGAGATGATCAGCCGTCATTACCCGGATATCACGGTCTGTCATAAATACGGCTGGGACATCGACGCTTATCATGATATGGCGATCATCTATGACGAGACTCCGTATCTGCTCATCATTATGACCGATTACGACGAAGGAGACGAGGTTGCCCGCGACTATTATCGGCAGCTCGTCGATGTGACAAAACAGATCCACGCCTTCTATTCGACTGAATCAGACGACGCGGCCGATCCCGAATAAAGAAACAGCACCGCACAGCCACCTTGAATTTTCCTCGGCTGGTGCGGTGTTTTTTTTTTCTGTCTGTTCATCCCGGAGATGCTGGCAGCCTATCAAAAATTGTGCAAAATGATTAAAATTAAATGAATAAATGTTGCAAATATGTTTCATATGCATAAAAACGCTTGACTTGAAAACGGCGCTATGGTATCATGTTCTCGCGGCGGTGAGAGAGCGATCACCGTCCGAATGATACCAAGGAGGATAACATATGAATGGTCTGAAGAAGATGCTCGGTACGCTGCTTGCCGTCCT
>JAZUKT010000066.1:0-2142 GCA_045643445.1 Eubacteriales bacterium | reverse complement strand
GCTAATGTTTACCGCCGCGATAACGACATCCCCTACTCCTGGGGTACTGCCGTTAACGTCATGCCCATGGTCTTTGGTAACATGTGCAATACCTCCGGCACCGGTGTCGCCTTTACCCGTGACCCCGCTACCGGCGAAAAGAAGCTGATGGGCGAATTCCTGGTCAATGCACAGGGCGAAGACGTTGTCGCCGGTGTGCGTACCCCGATGCCCATTGCGCAGATGGCAGAGCTCTTCCCTGAGGCTTATGCCCAGTTCACCGAGACCTGCTCTATTCTGGAAGACCACTACCGCGATATGCAGGATATGGAATTCACCGTGGAAAACGGCAAGCTCTTTATGCTCCAGTGCCGCAACGGCAAGCGTACCGCACAGGCTGCTCTGCGCATCGCCTGTGATCTGGTTGACGAAGGCATGATCGACGAGAAGAAGGCTGTCACCATGATCGATCCCCGTAACCTCGACACGCTGCTCCACCCGCAGTTCGACGCCGCTGCTCTCAAGAAGGCAGAAGCGATCGGCAAGGGCCTCGGCGCATCGCCCGGCGCTGCCTGCGGTAAGATCGTCTTCACGGCTGACGACGCTGAAGCCTGGAAGGCTCGCGGCGAAAAGGTCGTTCTCGTCCGTCTTGAAACCTCTCCCGAAGATATCACCGGCATGAAGGCCGCACAGGGCATCCTCACCGTTCGCGGCGGTATGACCTCTCACGCAGCCGTTGTTGCACGCGGTATGGGTACCTGCTGCGTATCCGGCTGCGGCGACATCGCCATGGACGAAGAAAACAAGAAGTTCACCCTCGGCGGCAAGGAATTCCACGAAGGCGACTTCCTCTCCATCGACGGTTCCACCGGTAAGATTTACGACGGCATCATCCCGACGGTTGACGCTTCCATCAGCGGCAACTTCGGCCGGATCATGGGCTGGGCGGACAAGTATCGCAAACTGAAGGTCCGCACCAATGCCGACACGCCGCGCGACGCCAAGAAGGCTCGTGAACTCGGCGCTGAAGGTATCGGCCTCTGCCGTACCGAGCATATGTTCTTCGATCCCGAAAGAATCGCTGCATTCCGCGAAATGATCTGCGCTGACACCGTAGCCGAAAGAGAAGCTGCGCTTGCCAAGATCCTGCCGTATCAGCAGTCTGACTTCGAAGCCCTCTATGAAGCGCTCGAAGGCACGCCGGTCTGCATCCGCTTCCTGGATCCGCCGCTCCACGAATTCGTTCCCACCGAAGAAAGAGAAATCGAACTCCTTGCGAAGGCTCAGGGCAAGTCCGTTGACGCCATCAAGGAAATCATCTCCGCTCTGCATGAATCCAACCCGATGATGGGTCACCGCGGCTGCCGTCTGGCTGTCACCTACCCGGAAATCGCCAAGATGCAGACGACTGCCGTTATCCGCGCAGCCATCAACACCCAGAAGAAGCATCCCGACTGGACCGTCAAGCCGGAAATCATGATTCCGCTGGTCGGCGAAGTCAAGGAACTCAAGTACGTCAAGGACGTCGTCGTTGCTACCGCTGATGCCGAGATCGCCGCTGCAGGCGCCAAGCTCGCATACGAAGTCGGTACGATGATCGAGATCCCGCGCGCTGCTCTCACGGCAGACGATATCGCCAAGGAAGCTGACTTCTTCTGCTTCGGTACGAACGACCTGACGCAGATGACCTACGGCTTCTCCCGTGACGACGCCGGCAAATTCCTCGGCGCTTACTACGATGCGAAGATCTTCGAAAACGATCCGTTTGCCAAGCTCGACCAGGTCGGCGTAGGCAAGCTGATGAAGATGGCCATCTCCCTCGGCCGTCCGGTCAATCCGAATCTCCACGTCGGTATCTGCGGCGAACACGGCGGCGACCCGACTTCCGTTGAATTCTGCCACCAGATCGGCCTCGACTACGTGTCCTGCTCGCCGTTCCGCGTGCCGATCGCTCGTCTCGCAGCCGCTCAGGCAGCTATAAAAGATAAGAAGGATTGAGCCAAAAACCCAGTAAAATCAAGGGTTTTCGAGCACTCAACACCTGATTGCTAAAAATCAAATAATTACCCTGCAAAGGGAGATAAGGCGTATTGCTTATGCAGTACGCCTTATTTTTTTGCCCATTATTTAATGCTTACTATGTTTAGTAAGCATTTTTTGTTT
>JAZUKT010000065.1:0-15170 GCA_045643445.1 Eubacteriales bacterium | reverse complement strand
CTTTCGGCTTCTTCGCCGACGAGGCCGTTCGTCTCCAGCGTGTAGCGGATCACGTCCGCCTTCGAGACGCGCTTTTCGTCCATTGACGCGCCGCAGATACGGTCAAAATAGCCGTCGAGGGAGAAATGTTCGAGGATGCGTACGGCGAACGGCTCCGGCTTCGAGGTCGTGACGTAGAGGCGCAGTCCGGCCGCTTTCAGCTCGGCGAGCGCGTCGGCGATCCCCGGATACGGATCGTTCTCGAACAGTCCCGTTACCGAGAAATATTCCCGGTACGTGGCGAGAGCGAGCGCGGCTTCCTCCGCCGTCATGCCGAGAAACTTCTGGAACGACGGAATGAGCGGCGGCCCGATGAATTTGTACAGTTCTTCGCGCGGCGGGAGCGGCTTGCCCATTTTTTCGAGTGCATAGAGGATCGAGTTGGTGATCCCGAGCGCCGGATCGGTCAGCGTGCCGTCGAGGTCGAAAAGAAGATTGCGGATCATGAGAAGAAACCTCCGTCAAGGAGCATCCCGATGCCGTACAGCAGGGCGAGATGCGCGGGATAGAAGATATAGAAGAACGCTTTCATGCGGATCCGCCCGGGCTTGCCGTTGTACAGAGCGAGCAGGGGAATCGAGCAGAGCGACCAGAACTGGATGGAAAACGATGACAGCGAAGCGAGGCAGACAGCCAGCAGACCGAGCGAGAAGCAGGCAAGCCGCCGTTTCTTGTCAGGGAAAAGATTCGTGAAAACGGGGAGCAGGATGCCGAAGAAGCCGTAATCGACCGTGACGAATGAGGTGAGGATCAAAGCCGCCGCAAGGGCGAGAACCAGAACGGAAACGGACAGCACACGGGTCTGACGGGGCGCGTCTTCCGCAAAGGATCGGCGGACGAAATCAACAGCCGCCATCAGCGCGATGGAAGCGGAGAACGTCAGGAGAATGCCGAGGTACCACGTCCGATCGACGATGTAATAGACGATCTGGCAGGCGGCGCCGAGCAGGAAAATTCGGAGAAAATACCGCCGTCTGTTGCGCGTGTAGCGGAAGCCCTCCGCGATGCACCACGCATAGAGCGGGAACGCCAGCCGTCCGAGGATCCGCAGTACGCCGATCTTCGGGAACAGGATCAGTCCCGCGTGATCGAGCAGCATGGAGACGGCGGCGATCAGTTTCAGAACGAACGCGGTCATGTCGGCACCTCCGGGGCTGTTTCGTCGAGCCGGACGGTGATCTCGCCGCCGCGCAGCAGAACGTCGCCGTCCGTCAGCCGCACACGGAGCGCACCGTCATCTTCAACGGACACGGCGATCCCGCGGCGGAGAATGCCGTTTTCGCGGAACGTGATCGGCCGGCCGATGACGAGTGAATAGGATCGGTACTCGTCCGCACACCGGGCAAAATCAAATCCGGCGGCGTACTGCCCGAGCAGCTCCCGCACGAGCGCGGCGCAGAGCGATTCCGGCGGGCAGCCATATCCGGCGAGCGATACGGCAGGCACGGTCGAATCGGTCACAATCGGCGTGTCGGTCAGGTTGATCCCGATGCCGATGAGCAGATAGAGGGAGCGCGTACCTTCGTTCACGGATTCCGTGAGGATGCCGCCGAGTTTGCCGCCGCCGAGATAAAGGTCGTTTACCCATTTGATGCCGCACGGTGCGCCGGAAACGGAACGGATGGCGCGGATGGCGGCTGCGGCGGCGCAGGAAGTGGAACCGATCAGCTCCGCGGCTTCGCGTCCGGTCGGGAGTGCAAGCGTCATGTAGAGGCCGCCTGCCGGAGAGAGAAACGATTTGCCCTGCCGTCCGCGTCCGCCCGTCTGTCGGTCAGCCATAAAGAGAACGGGCGAGGCCGGATGATGCGCGGTGACGTAGGCGCGGGCGTCCGTGTTGGTGGAGCCGGTCACGGGCACCGCGATGATCGTCGGCGGATCGGGAGACAAAAGGGCGCTGAGTTTTTCGGTATCCATGTTCTGCCTCCCGTACTGAATGATAGTACCTTGATTATATCATACAGACGGCGATTTGACAAGCCTTTCGGGAGAGAGGATGCGGACGGCGAAAATTTCTTTCGGGTCATGAAAATTTCGGAAAAACTGTTGATTATATCCGAAAAATGTGCTATATTATACTATGTGTGAAAAAATCAAAAAATCTATCTCAAAGAGGTTTACCATGACGTACAACAAAAAAACAGTAGAAGACATCGACGTAGCCGGTAAGAAAGTCCTCGTAAGATGCGACTTCAACGTACCGCTCAAGGACGGCGTTATTACCGACGAAAAGCGTATCATCGGCGCTCTCCCGACGATCAAGTACCTCGTCGCGCACAAGGCGAAGGTCATCCTCTGCTCCCACATGGGCAGACCGCACAACGTATTCAACGAAAAGCTCGCCCTCGACAAGAAGGAAAAGAAGAAGATCGAAGCGCTTCCGGCCGAAGAACAGGCTGCCGCTACGGCTGCTGCTCTCGAAAAGGCGAAGGGCGACGTGAAGAAGCTCTCCCTGAAGCCCGTTGCCGATCGTCTCACCGAACTCGGCGTTCCGACGACGCTCTGCGCTGACGTAGTCGGTCCCGACGCACAGGCCAAGGCTGCCGCTCTCAAGGAAGGCGAAGTCATTCTCCTTGAAAACGTCCGCTTCCACGCCGAAGAAGAAAAGAACGATCCCGAATTCTCGAAGAAACTCGCTTCTCTCGCAGAAGTGTACGTCAACGACGCATTCGGCACCGCGCACCGTGCACACAGCTCCACGGCCGGCGTAGCAGATTATCTGCCCGCTGTCTGCGGCTACCTGATCCAGAAGGAAATTTCCGTCATGGGTAAGGCGCTCGACGATCCGCAGAGACCGTTCGTCGCGATCCTCGGCGGTGCCAAGGTTTCCGATAAGATCGGCGTGATCAACAACCTCATCGAAAAAGTCGATATGCTCGTCATCGGCGGCGGTATGGCGTATACGTTCTTCCGCGCCATGGGCAACTCCATCGGCACCTCCATCTGCGAAGAAGACAAACTCGACCTCGCGCGCGGCCTGATCGAAAAGGCTCACGAAAAGGGCGTTTCTCTCCTTCTCCCCGTTGACAACGTCATCGGCCGCGAATACAAGGAAGACACCACGTTCATGACCATCTACTCCGATTCCATTCCGGACGGCTGGATGGGCCTTGACATCGGCGAAAAGACGCAGGAACTGTTCTCGAAGTCCATCATCGGCGCAGGCACCGTTGTCTGGAACGGCCCGATGGGCGTATCCGAATGGGAAAACTTCGCCTCCGGCACGAAGGCTGTTGCCAAGGCGGTAGCGGAATCCGGCGCGATCTCCATCATCGGCGGCGGCGACTCCGCAGCGGCTGTTGAACAGCTCGGCTTCGCTGACAAGATGACGCACATCTCGACGGGCGGCGGCGCATCCCTCGAATTCCTCGAAGGTCTTGAACTGCCCGGCATCGCCTGCCTCGAAGACAAGGAATAATTCCGCAGCACAACGAAAG
The DNA here is from genome assembly GCA_045643445.1 of Eubacteriales bacterium. Lineage (GTDB taxonomy): Bacteria > Bacillota > Clostridia > Oscillospirales > CAG-272 > UMGS1696. The sequence goes on along the minus strand of JAZUKT010000065.1, from coordinate 11,697 downwards.
TGAAAGGTGAAAGGCTCTCTTTCGCTTTTCACTTTCTTTCATTATCATCAAACTGAATCATCAAACCGAAACGGAGAAATTATCATGAAAAAAGACGCACGTAAAGTCATCATCGCAGGCAACTGGAAAATGAATATGACGCCGTCCGCCGCTAAAGAAGCGGTCGAGAAGACGGCTGAACTGACGGCAGGCAAGAACGGCTGTGAAGTCGTCCTCTGCGTACCGTTCGTTGATATCGCAACGGCTGTGGAAGCCGCCAGGGGCACGAACGTCAAGATCGGCGCACAGAACGTCCATTTCGAAGCGAAGGGCGCGTTCACGGGCGAAATCTCCGCCGCCATGCTGCTTGAAACCGGCGTGGAATACGTCATCATCGGCCACTCCGAACGCAGACAGTATTTCGGCGAAACCGACACGACCGTCAACAAGAGAACGCTTGCCGCGCTGAATGCAGGTCTTAAAGTCATCCTCTGCCTCGGCGAAGTGCTCGAACAGAGACAGGCCGGTATCACGGAAGAGATCGTTTCCATGCAGACGAAACTCGACCTCGCCGGGATTCCCGCTGAACTCATGAAGAACGTCGTCATCGCTTACGAACCTGTCTGGGCGATCGGCACCGGCCTCACCGCGACCCCGGATCAGGCGGAGGAAGTCTGCGCCATCATCCGCAAGGTCGTTGCCGGTCTCTACACGAAGGAAATCGCCGAAGGTCTCACGATCCAGTACGGCGGCTCCATGAACGACGGCAACGCGGCCGAACTGCTCGGCAAACTCGACGTGGACGGCGGTCTGATCGGCGGCGCGTCTCTCGTTCCCGAAAAATTCGCTAAAATCGTTGACGCTGCGCAGAACTGAAATATCCGTATCCGTTTCAACGTGAAAGGGAGAACATGAAGCAGGTGAAAATCAGTCTCATCGGTGCGGGAAGCGGCTGCTTCTCGATCGGACTCGTGCGGGATCTGTGCCGTTCCGAGGTGCTGGGCGGATGCCTTGTCAGCCTCATGGACGTCAATGAGGAACGGCTCAACGCGGTCCATACGATCTGCACCCGTTTTACGGCAGAGATCGGCGGATCGCTCCGGTTCGAGAAAACGACGGATCGGGCCGAATCCCTCCGCGGGGCTGATTTTGTCATCAATACGGCGCTCACCGCTCCTCATGCGCGTTTGCGTGAGGGATGGGATATCGCAAAAAAGTGGGGATTCCGTTTCGGCGGCAGTTACCACGTCATGTACGACGAGGCGTTCTGGATCAACTTCTATCAGCTCCGCTTCTTTGAAGAGCTCACGAAGGACATCATCCGTTATTGCCCCGACGCATGGCATCTCATGGTGGCCAATCCCGTCGTGGCGGGAACGACCTATCTGCAGCGAAAGTATCCTGAAGTCAAAATGGTGGGGCTCTGCCACGGTTATGCTATGGCGTACCGCATCGCGGAAGAACTCGGTTATGATCGGCAGGACATCACCTTCCAGGCGCCCGGAGTCAATCACTTTGTGTGGCTCAACGAGGGCAGACTGAAGGGCGAGCCGATCGGCGACGTGCTCGAAAAGTGGCTCGCGGAGAAATCCGGGGACTACTGGCAGACGGCGCCCATTTCGGCGAGCCTCGGCAAAAAGCGGATGGACTTCTATCGGAAACACGGCGTTATCGGCATCGGGGATACCCTGAGCTGGAGCGGCGCTGCCTGGCCGTGGTGGTATCACACCGACGAGGAGACCGAGAAAAAGTTCGGCGAATATTCTCCCGAGGACGGCTGGAACGATTATTTTAAGAAAGTGGTCGATCGGCCGCAGATGATCCTTGACCTTGCGGCGGATCCTGACGCCGACGTGGCGGAATTCATCGGCCGCATCGGCAACGACGACCTCATGGTGCCGCTCGTGGAGGCCATCGCGGGCGACAGACCTCACGTATTTCCGGTGAATCTTCTCAACCGGGGCGGCCTCGTTCCCGGCGTGCCGGAGGATTTCGAGGTCGAGGTGCCTGCGCTCTGTTCCGGCGACGGGATCCATCCCATCACGACGAAGCCGCTGCCGAAGCACGTGATCGCCCACATTCTCCGCGACCGGGTGGCTCCCGTGGAAATGGAACTGGCCGCCTACGAGAGCGGGGATATCGAACTGCTGCGGGAGTTGGTGCTCATGGACAAATGGGCGGTCTCCATGGAGCAGGTGAGCGGTTTTGTCGACGAAATTCTCCATTTGCCTTATCATAAGGAAATGCTCGAACACTATAAGAAGGACTGACTATGCTGATTCGGAAAGCGGAGCAGGCGGATCTTCCGGCGCTGCTTCAGATTTACAATGACGCCATCGAGGACGGAACGGTCACGCTCGACATTCATCCGCGCACGATGGAGGACAGACAGGCGTGGTTCGACGCGCATAACGTCGGCAATCATCCGCTGTACGTGGCAGAGGAGGACGGCCGCGTGATCGGCTACACGAGCCTGTCAGGCTATCGCCCGAAGGAAGCGTATGCCGCGACGGTCGAGATCTCGATCTATGTGGCTGCAGACGCCCGGCGGCAAGGGGTAGCAACGAAACTCTATCGGTTCATTCTGGATCTGGCGCGGGCGGACGATTCGATCCACAACGTCATTTCGGTGATCACGAAGGGCAACGAGGCGAGCGTCCGGCTGCATGAAAAGTTCGGCTTTGTCTATTGCGGCGAGATCCCGGACGCGGCCGAAAAGTGCGGCAAAAAGGTCACGATCCTCACCTACTGCCTGCTCGTATAATCCAACATAAAAAGAAGAACCCGTTCGGCGGAGATCCGTCTGACGGGTTCATTTTTTGTTCGGTTATAAGAGAAGCAGATTGGCTACGCCGAAATAGACGAGCAGGGAAACGGCGTCCACGATGGTGGTGATGAACGGGCTTGCCATGACGGCCGGATCGAAGCCGAGCTTTTTGGCGATCATCGGGAGCGTACAGCCGATGATTTTGGCGACGAGAATCGTGAACGCCATCGTGATGCACACGACGAGCGCTACGAGCACCGTGACGTCCGGGTTGTGCATGAGCAAGCGGTCGATCAGCATGATCTTGCCGAAGCAGAGAGCCGCCAGTACGATGCCGCAGAGAACGGCCGTGCGGATCTCTTTCCAGATCACCTTCAGAATATCGGGGAATTCAAGTTCGCCGAGCGAGAGCGCGCGGATGACCGTGACAGAGGACTGCGAGCCGGAGTTGCCGCCCGTGTCCATCAGCATCGGGATGAAGGCGGTCAGTGCCACCTGCGCCGCGAGCGCGTCCTCGAAGCCGGTGATGATCATGCCGGTGAACGTCGCCGAGATCATGAGCAGCATCAGCCACGGGATCCGGTGACGGAATAGATCGAACGGAGAAGAGCGGAGATAGGTCTTGTCGGACGGCGTCATACCGCCCATGATTTCCATATCTTCCGTCGCCGCGTCTTCCATGACGTCCATGGCGTCGTCGAAGGTGATGATCCCCACCATTCGGTTGTCACCATCCACGACGGGAAGCGCGAGGAAGTTGTATTTCGAGAGCATCTGGGCGACTTCTTCCTGGTCAGTCTGCGTGTTGACGGAGATCACGTTCGTTTCCATGATGGACGTGACTTCGATCTCGTCGTTCTGCGCGAGAAGAAGATCCTTGACGGTCACCATACCGACGAGACGGCGGTTTTCCGTTACGTAGCAGGTGTAAATGGTTTCCTTGTCCACGCCGGTGCGGCGAATATGGGTGATCGCGTCGCCGACCGTCATGCCGAGCCGGAGATTGACGTACTCGGTCGTCATGATGGAACCGGCGGAATTTTCGGGGTACCGCAGGATTTCGTTGATGTTTTTGCGCATATCGGGCGCGGCCTGCGCGAGAATACGCTGTACGACGTTTGCGGGCATTTCCTCAACAAGGCCTACGGCGTCGTCGACGTACAATTCGTCGAGCACTTCACGCAGTTCGGAGTCCGAAAAGCCCTGGATCAATATTTCCTGAACGTCCGGGTCCATTTCGACGAAGCTTTCCGCGGCGAGCTCCTTCGGGAGCAGGCGGAAGAGCAGCGGGAGACGGTCGGCGTCCAGCGCTTCAAAAATGACGGCGATGTCGGCGGGATTCATCGTTACGAGCATATCCCGGAGCGTCGCGTATTTCTTCCCCTCGAGCAGGGAAGTCAGCATCCCTTCGACGGTGATGCTGCGGTCTGACTTGTTGTCTGCCATCGGTTCTGATCCTCCTCGTGAATTTTTAGATAAACTTGGCAGGACAGACCGAAGTTATTTGGTTTGGTAAAAGCGAAAAAAGCCTCTTGTCAGACGGCTGCGCTTTTGCGAATCAAAGAAGAAACGATCACGGTCGCATGGTTCAATCGTTTCTTCGTACTTCGGCCCGGAATGGTGCCGCTGTTACCGGCGTCCATGACGTTTCCTCCTTCTTTCAGATTATTTATGCGGAAATTCCGCAAAAATTATTATAGCACGGTCAGTGCGGTCTGTCAATCCCCGCGCGGGAACGGAACCGTCTTTTTTTCATAAAAAAACGATCGGTTCCCCTTTGATGGTACGTCAGGAAACCGATGCATATTTTTCCATTTTTTCGACGTACGCGAGCACGCCGTCCGCCACGCCTTCCGCGGCCAGCCGGATCCCGCGGGCGGAGGTCATTTCTTCGTATTCCTCAGCCGAGGTGATGAAGCTGGTTTCGACGAGCGCCGCCGGGAATTTCGGATTGCGGCACATGGCGAGCAGCTGAAAATCCGCGCCGCGGTAGAGGAATCCGAGCGACTTGGCGATGGCGCTGCCGACACAATCGGAGAGCATCTGCCCGCCGTCCATGCACCAGAGCGCGAGCGTGCCGCGGATCCGGGTGATATCGACGGAATAATCCATCGAATTCTGATGGAGCGAGATGCAGAAATCGACCGCGTTTTCCCGGAGATTTTCTTCAAACCACGCGGTGCGGTCGGTGAGCGCGAAGGTGTCGTCGTCGGGGTTGAGCAGGATCACGTTTGCGCCGAGCGATTCAAGCCGTTCGGCTGCCGCGAGCGTGACGGCGCGGTTCAGATCCTTTTCGGCCTTCTGCGGATCCAGTCCGAGCGCTCCCGTTTCCGATCCGCCGTGTCCGGCATCCAGAGCGATCGTGAAGCCGGAGAGCGGCAGTCCGTCCTCGTGGGTGGGCGCCTTCGGATTGCGGAGCGAAACGACTACCGCGCCGTCCTCATAGGCGAGATCGAAGCCGTAGAAATTTTCGATAGCCACGAGATCGAACGCATACCGCACCTTGCCGTCGAGTACGACCGGTTCGCCGCCCACGATGAGGGGGTTCTCCGAGACGGTCGGCGCAGGGAGTTCTGCCTCCGTGTCGATGCTGTACAGCGTCACGACGAAGCGCCCGGTCTCGTCAATGCAGCCGTTGTAGGCGGGCTTGCCGTCGCAGGCGAAACGGATCTCGGTCACGTCACCGGCATCCGATACGCTGACGGCGGAGACGACCGAGCGTTTCTTCGGCGTTTCGTCGATCTCGACGGCGTCCGTGACCGGGAGATAGCCGCCCATCTGCAAGTGATAAAAGCCGTCCGCGAGGCTGATGGCATAATCGGTCATCCCGGCGGACTGCACGGTGTAATCGTTATAGTAGGAACTGGTCGGCGTGATTTTCAAAGCGGCGTAATCGCGCGTCGTCCGAACGGGGATCATCGCATCTTCGCCGAGCACCCGTACCCGCACGCCTTCCCGATTGACCGTTCCGGCCGGATGGGATACCGTATAGCGGAGCGTGCCGAGATCGAGGATTTCGCCTTTTTCGGCTTCGGGCAGCGGGATCTCCGCGCCGTAGGATACGCCGACGTAGCCGTCTTCGCTGACCTTTTCGGCGGGCGTGTCGAGCGCTTCGAGCGGCGTTTCCGATCCGCCGAGCGTTACCGATACCGTCGATCCGCAGGGCGCGGTGCAGGAGACCCACAGCGTTTTCCCGGAGGTGGCGATCTCGGATGCGGGATAGAGGCTTTCCGCCGAAACGGACGGGAGGATCACGGGCTTCGGTTCCGTCGGCTCCGTCGGGATGCCGTCCGGCCGATAGTACAGCGTGTAGGTCGTGTCGTGCCCGTTCTGTGTGAAGGTGAAGACGTTTTCGCCCTCGTCGAGCGTCAGATACAGATTGAAGTAGCCGCTTTTCGTCCGGCAGACCTTCTGACCGTTGAGGGTTAGCGGATAATACGGATCGGAGGAACCGAGCACCCAGGTGTGATCGCTCGTCATGGTCGCGCCGTTTGCGGGCGAGGAGACCGTCACGCCGAGATCGTTCGAGATGATGCCCGTGTAGAGAATTTCGTCGGTGTAGGAACGCGCCAGCTCGTCGCCGATGCCGTGGCAGTTGTGCGAGACCTCGTCGTAGCCGTAGAAGACGCTGCCCGCATACGCCCATTCGCTCCGGCCGAAGGAGACCTGCTCGGCGATTTCGCCCTCAGGTGCGCTCCAGTCACCGTCTTCGTAGCGATAGGCGGCGTGGGAGACGTACAGCTTCACGTTCGTGCCGTCGAGCTGCGTATTCCACCAGCGGAGCACCACGTCGTAGGGCGTGTATTTGTCGTCAAAGCGCCAGTAGATCTGCGGGGATATGTAGTCGATGGTGCCGCCGCGGATCCACGCGAGCGCGTCGCAGTAGAGCGAATTGTACGTTTCAAAGCCGTAGAGCGTGTCGCTGCCGCCGTTCTTGCCGTCGTTGTTCTGCCAGATGCCGCCGGGCGCGATGCCGAACACGCAGTCGGGATCCGTTTCGTGTACGGCCTTATAGCAGGCCTCGACCATCGTGTTGATGTTCTGCCGCCGCCAGTCGCCGCGATCCATGCCGCCGCCGTATTGTTCGTAGGCAGCGTCATCGTTGAAAGCGGCTGCCACGCCGTCGTCGCCCGCGACCGGGTAGGGATAGAAATAATCGTCGAACACCACGCCGTCCACGTCGTATCCGCGCACGATCTCGGCGACGCCGTCCGCGACAAGGGCGCATACCTCCGGCAGACCGGCGTTCAGATACAGCCGTCCGTCGGCGTAGGGAACCGTCCATTCGGGATGTGCTTTCGCGGGAGAACCGTCCGGCAGTTCAGCGGGATCCGTCGTGTTCATGGAGAGGCGGAGCGGATTTACCCACGCATGGACGCGGACGTTGCGCTGATGAGCCGCCGTCACGAGATAGCCGAGCGGATCGAAGGGAAGCGTACCGTCTGTGGACAGGTACCGCGAGACCGGGAAGAGATCGCTTTCATAGAGCGCGTCGCCGGTCGGACGGACCTGGAAAAAGAGCGTGTTCAGTCCGCAGCGCTCGCAGGTGTCGAGGATGGCGTCAAGCTCCGCCCGGAGTTCTTCGGGGGAGAGATCGGCCGCGGACGGATAGTCGATATTGTACACCGACGCGATCCAGACGCCGCGCACTTCCGCATCCGGGTTGAGCAGATGCATCATCGGAGCGGTCGTGGAGTCGGCGTCGAGCAGGCCGGTCGTGAAGTCATACTCCACCTCGGCGCAGGACGTCAGCAGCAGGATCACAAAAAGTAGGAGCGGGATAATTTTCCGGATCATGTCGGTTACCTTTCGTCGGCGAGATTGTCTGATTATATTGTAGCATAAAATCGGCCGGAAAGCAAGGGGAACGAGGAGGAACGAGGGAGAACGCGTCTTCTTGAAAGAAGCCTGGCAAGAACTTTTATGGATGGGTATAGGATGGACTTTTTTCAGCTCACGAAGTAAAGGCGTTTCAGAGCCCCAGAGGTAGTGGAGAAGGCGGCTAGGGACCACCGAGACCCTATCCGCCCCCGCCGGAAAGAAAAGCGGTGATATAGGTATAGGAACGATTTAGGCTGAACTTTGTCATCAAAAAGTTTTGATCGAGCTTTTTCAAAAGCTCGCAGGGTCAAGGGACAGCGTCCCTTGTCGAACCCTGCACGAAAAAAAGGCTGCCGCCTGTTATGACGACAGCCCCGGGATCAATCAGTCCTCGACGAGGGAAGAGAGCGTGGTGACGGCGAAATACTCGGCCGGATCCTCAGCCTGCCCGTTGACGAGCAGTTCAAAGTGGAGATGCGGCTCCTCGGCGCTCTCGATCAGGGCGGTTTCGCCGGACGCTCCGATCAGCTGACCGGCTTCGACGGCAAGACCGAGTTCATTCATGCTGAGTGAATCGACGCCGAGTCCCTGATAGCGTGTCACCGCGCCGCCGCTGTGCCGGATCCCGACGGTCACGCCCATCATGGGATCGTTCTGGAGTTCGCAGATGACGCCGGACGCGGACGCATATACGGGTGTGCCGGGCGAGCAGGCGAAATCAAGCCCGCGGTGGACGCGATAATCCTGCATCGTGTCGGAATAGACCGGGACGGTGAGGCTGCATTCCTTTATGACGAGACCGTCGATCGGTGCGCAGAACGTCGGAAGCACGTCTTCATCCGGGACGGATACGGGAGCGGTCTCCTCTTCATCGGTGGAGGCAGTCTGCGGTTTTTCCGTTTCCTCGGGTGCGGATTCCGTTTCGGTCGCGGCGGGTGTTTCCTTCCGGGCGGGCGTCAGAACGGCGTCCTGCGTTTCCGATTCGGCTTCCGTTTCAAGCGGCGGGACTTTTTCGGAGATCTCCTTTTTGCGTGCCGTTCCGGCGATGGCGATGAGCGTGGCGATCGCAGCGAGAATGACGACGAGCGTGATCAGGAGAATTCTGTTCTGTTTTTTAGCTGAATTGTTCATATTGATTCCTTCCTTGTTTCCTTCGGATGATACACTCATATTTTGTCCAGCCGGGCCGGATTTATACAGTCAGCCGAAGAAAAAAGAAAACCGCCCGTTCGGAAACAGGCGGTCTGATGCAGGATAATTCAGTGATTGGCGTAAAGCAGCGCCGCGTAAGTCGGATACGGCCAGTATTTCTCGGCGGTGAGCGATTCGGCTTCGTCGCAGACGGCGCGCAGATCGGCCATGGCGGTGAGCACGTGATCGCGGATCGTGAACGCGCGTGTCGTCGTGTCGGTGATGCGTTTGGCGTCGGCGGCTTCCGATTCGAGCCGGTTGACGGCTTCGTAGATGGAGGCGGTCAGCGCGGAAAGTTTCGATACAACGGCTTCCTCGTAATCGGTCGGAAGGGCGGCGGAGAGGGCGCGTTTGGCGACGCCTGTCTCGGAGAGCTCCTTCACGTAGGTCGTCAGTGCGGGCAGAATTTCCTTCCGCGTCATATCGACCATGGTGTTTGCTTCAATGAGGATCGTCTTCGCGTAGGTCGCCAGCGTGATCTCGTAGCGGGAGCGCATTTCGGTTTCCGTGTAGACGTGATGCCGCGTGAACAGCAGGATATTCTTCGCGGAGAGGAAGTACGGCAGCGCGTCCGGCGTGGTGCGGAGATTGAGCAGGCCTCTTTCTTCGGTCGCCTCGCGGATCCAGGCGTCGTCGTAGCCGTTCCCGTTGAAGATGATCCGCTTGTGCTGACTGATCGTCTCACGGATGAGGTGGTTCAAATCGGTGCGGAAGTCTTCGGCCGCTTCGAGCCGGTCGGCGAACTGACGGAGCGATTCCGCCACGGCCGTGTTGAGCACGGTGTTGCAGTCCGCGATCGACTGTGAGGAGCCGACCATACGGAATTCGAACTTGTTGCCGGTGAAGGCGAACGGAGACGTGCGGTTGCGGTCGGTGTTGTCCTTCGGCAGTTTCGGCAGAACGTCCGTGCCGAGGCGGATCTGCGCTTTTTCCTTCGGGTCGTATTTTGTATCCGTTTCAAGCGCGTCGAGAATGGCGGAGAGCTCGTCGCCGAGGAACATGGATACAACGGCCGGCGGCGCTTCGGAGGCACCGAGTCGGTGATCGTTCCCGGCGGAGGCGGCGGAAATGCGGAGCAGATCCTGATACTCGTCCACGGCCTTGATGACGGCGCAGAGGAAGAGCAGGAACTGCGCGTTTTCGTACGGCGTATCGCCCGGTTTCAGGATATTGTCGCCCGTGTTCGTGTCGATCGACCAGTTATTGTCCTTGCCGGAGCCGGATACGCCGTCGAACGGCTTTTCGTGCAGCAGGCAGACGAGACCGTGACGCTTCGCCACCTTCTGCATCATTTCCATGGTGAGCTGGTTGTGGTCGGTCGCCACGTTCGTGTGCGTATAGATCGGGGCAAGCTCGTGCTGAGACGGCGCCGCCTCGTTGTGTTCGGTTTTGGCAAGGATGCCGAGTTTCCAGAGTTCTTCGTCGAGTTCTTTCATGAACTCGCAGACGCGCGGCGGAATGGCGCCGAAGTAGTGGTCGTCCATTTCCTGACCTTTCGGCGGCATGGCTCCGAAGAGCGTGCGGCCGGTGAAGATCAGATCGCGGCGCTGCTTATAGAGTTCCATCGGGATGAGGAAATATTCCTGTTCCGGGCCGACCGCGGTACGGACGCAGGTGACGTTCGTGTCCGGATCGAACAGGCGCAGGATCCGCATGGCCTCGGTGTTGATCGCGTCCATCGATCGGAGCAGCGGGGTCTTGCGGTCGAGCGCCTCACCGCCGAACGAGCAGAACGCCGTCGGGATGCAGAGCGTCTTGTCCTTGATGAAGGCGTAGGAGGTCGGGTCCCAGGCCGTGTAGCCGCGGGCCTCAAACGTGGCGCGCAGACCGCCGGACGGGAAAGACGAAGCGTCGGGCTCCCCGCGGACGAGTTCCTTGCCGGAGAATTCGAGCAGCACGCCGTCCGCGCCGTCCGGGACGATGAAGCTGTCGTGTTTTTCGGCCGTGACGCCGTTGAGCGGCTGGAACCAGTGGGAGTAGTGCGTGCAGCCGTGCGCGATCGCCCATTCCTTCATGGCGGCGGCGACGCTGTTGGCGATTACGAGATCGAGTTCACGCCCTTCGACGATGGTCTTTTTCAGAGAATGATAGGTCTCCTCCGGCAGATACTGCCTCATGGCGTTGTCGTCGAATACGAGGGAACCGAAATATTCGGAAACAAGAGACACGGCTGAATCCTCCCGCATATAATATCATAGATAGATAAAACCATTATACACGCTCGCCGCCCTTAAATCAAGCGGAATTTGTGACTTTCGCGCGTTTTTGTGGGAAAACACGGCAGAATGGCGCCGGAATCCGCCCGGCTTGTGAAAAATGAGGAAAATGCGCGAAAGGATGGCGTATCCGGTCGGATTGTGCTATAATAGACCCGTGGTGTCTCAGCAACGGACATCCCGGATCGGAGAAAACGACGGATATGCAGAAGGAAATCCTGACCTGCCGGAATCTGACGGTCGGTTATGAAGGCTTCCCGCTGTGCAGAGAGATCAATTTCACGCTGCACGAGGGAGAATATATGTGCGTGGTCGGTGCGCACGGAACGGGGAAGAGCGCCCTTATCGCCACGCTCATGGGGATCATCCCGCCGATCGACGGTGAGGTGATCTTCGAGAACGGGCTGACGCGGGACGAGATCGGCTGTATGCCGCAGTCGCTCGATCTGCGCGGCACGTCCACGGCGCTCGATATCGTGCTTTCCGGCTGCCTCAGAAAATCGAAGCACCTCTTTATCCGACGGGCGGAAAAGGAACTGGCGAAACAGACGCTCGAGAGGCTGAACGTCGGCTTTCTCGCGGATCGGCGCGTCGGGGAGCTCTCCGGCGGACAGCGGCAGCGGGTCATGCTCGCACGCTCGATCTGCTCGGCCGGGCGGCTTCTCCTGCTCGACGAACCGATGCAGGGACACGACGCTTTTGCCAAGGACGAACTGTTTTCGG
>JAZUKT010000064.1:0-2950 GCA_045643445.1 Eubacteriales bacterium | reverse complement strand
CGCTCGAAGAAAAAGTCGCGCTCTGCAAAAACGAGGAAGAATGCGCAGAAGCGCTCAGCGGTCCGATCCACAACGTACTGAAAATTCTCAATCCGCACGCCATGGTCATGGAACACGATCTGCCGTATCCGTGCGAGGACATGATTTCGCTGATCGAAAAACAGCTGATCAGCCGCTACGGTATGAGCAGCGACGAAGTGCCGGACATCCTCAGCGCCCCCTACAACAATCACAACGCCGCCATCGGGCTGACGATCTCGCTCCGTGACAGCTGGCTCGACCGGATGGTTTTCGGTTCGTCCGAACGGCAGTAAGTTATGGAAGCCATTCAAAAATATCCGATCCGGCTCGCGCCCTGCTCCACGGATGCGATCTGGGGCGGCAATCGGCTGATCAGCCGCTACGGCAAGGTGGCAGACGGCGTCAATCTGGCGGAATCGTGGGAACTTTCCGTACGGGAACGCGAGAAATCCGTGATCACGAGCGGGTGTTATGCGGGTTCTCCGCTCGGCGAATACGTCGCGCACGCACCGGCTGAGATCCTCGGAACGAATGCGCCCGCAGGTGCTCCGTTTCCTCTTCTGATCAAATTCATTGACGCAGCCGACCGCCTCTCCGTGCAGGTTCATCCCGACAACGACTATGCAGCGGCACACGAGTCCGAATCCGGCAAAACAGAGTTATGGGTGATCCTGGACGCTGATCCGGGCGCTGAACTGATCTACGGTCTCGCCGGGAGCTGCACCGTTTCCGACGTATCCGCGGCAATGGCGGACGGCCGGATCATGGACGTTCTGAATCGCGTTCCCGTACATCCCGGCGACGTTTTCTTCATTCCGCCCGGTACCGTTCACGCGATCGGCGGCGGCATCACGCTCGCGGAAATTCAGGAAAACTCCGACCTCACGTACCGCGTATACGATTACGACAGACCGGGACTCGACGGCAAACCGCGTCCGCTCCATCAGGAAGCCGCTCTGGCTGTCATGAAAAATCGGACGCCGGAGGAGATCAACGCCATCCGCTACGCGCGCTCTTATCCGGCCATCGACGGCGAACTGCTTGCCTCCTGCGATCCGTTCACTGTTCTGCGCATCTCGGTCGATGAGGCACATCCGTTCACGTACACGGTCGGCGGAGGCAGTTTCGTTTCCCTGCTGATTCTGTCGTCCGACGGCGCGTCACTGATCACGGACGACACCGATGATCGGTTATGCGGCGGCGAAAGCTGGTTCCTCCCGGCAGGGCTCGGCACTTTTACCGTCGCGGGCAAGGCGGTTCTGCTATTGACGATGCTGAGCGATCCCGCCAACTGAATACAGAAAAAGCGATCCCTCCCTGCGAGGAACCGCTTTTTTATTACCGTTCGGTTGTCTGATCCGTTTTGCCGCACGTATCGGCGATGATATATTTCGGCCGGTCCCGGACTTCTTCGTAGATCTTCGCGATATACAGCCCGATCAGCCCGAGCGCGATCATGAGAATCCCGCTCGTCAGGAGCTGGAAGAACAGAAGCAGCGCCCAACCGTCAAAGGCCGCGCCCATGATACGGCGGACAAGTGCGATGATCCCGAAAACGACGGCGCCGACTGACGTGATACCGCCGAGGACGGTGACGATCTGCATCGGAGCGGTCGTGAACGAGGTGAGATTACGGATCGCATAGCGGATGAGCGAGCGGATCGACCATTTGGATTCGCCTGCCTCCCGTTCACGCACGTCAAACTCGATCTGCGTCGTTCTGAAGCCGACCCACGAGGACAAGGCGCGGAAAAAGGCGTGCTTCTCCCGCATCGAGAGGATCGCGCGGACGGCCTTTTCGTCGAGGAGTTTGAAGTCCGACGCGCGCTTGAAATCAAAGCCCGTGATCTGGTTCATGGCAGCGTAAAACGTAACGGCGCTGAGTTTATGAAGGAGATTTTCGCGGCCGCGGTCGTGCTTGACGCCTTCGATCACTTCGTATCCGTCAAGCCAGAGCCGGTACATCTCGACAAGCGCCTCCGCCGCATGCTGCAGATCGCAGTCGATGACGGCACAGCAGCCGCCCGTCAGTTTTTCGCCGATGCTCGAAAGCCCTGCGTTGATGGCCGATTCTTTTCCGAAATTGCGCGAGAAGCGAACGCCGGTGACGTTATCGTTTTCCGATGCCAGCGACTCGATGATCTCCCACGTTTTGTCCTTCGAACCGTCATCCACGAACACGAAAGCGTGCGGAATTCCCGCCTCTGCAAGGATCCCGTCGATGGTCGTATAGGCTTTTTTCACCATCTGTTCTTCGTTATAGGCCGGAATGACGACGGAGAGCGTTTTTTCATCCTTCAAGATTATTCTCCCGTTTTTTTGTTATCGATAATTATTTTACCCAACCGGGTGATAGGTACACACAAGTGACGCGACTGTTTCGCGGATCGACTCGCTGTTGCGGTAGGCCTCCTGCATCAGATCCGGCAATTGCGCGAGGAATTCGCCCGTATCAAAGGCAATAGGCTTGCCGATGTAGATAAGGTCGTTCGGCGTCTTGGTCAGCCCTTCCTCCGCCATCAGCTTTTCTTCGTACAGCTTTTCGCCGGGGCGCAGACCGGTATAGACGATCTTGATGTCCTCATCGGGTTTCAGGCCGGAGAGGCGGATCAGATTGCGTGCAAGCGTGTCGATCTTGACGGGGCTGCCCATTTCAAGGACGAAAATCTCACCGCCGCGCGCATACGTTCCCGCAAGGATGACGAGGCTCGCCGCCTCCGGGATCGTCATAAAGCAGCGCATAATATCGGGATGTGTGACGGTTACAGGGCCGCCCGCTTCGATCTGCTTTTTGAAAAGCGGGATCGCGCTCCCGTTTGAATCGAGGACGTTGCCAAAACGCACTGCGACAAATTCCGTCGCTGCACCGCGAAGATTGATGACAACTCGGCCGCGTTCTTCTCCGGCCTCCTGCATACACAGCGCCGGA
>JAZUKT010000063.1:0-1564 GCA_045643445.1 Eubacteriales bacterium | reverse complement strand
GAATACTTCCTCATCGAAGTGAACCCGCGCGTCTCCCGTTCCTCCGCACTGGCGTCGAAGGCGAGCGGCTATCCGATTGCCCGCGTCACCGCCAAGATCGCGCTCGGTATGTCGCTTGAAGAGATCCCGGTCGCGGGCGGCACCGCTGCCACCGAACCGAGCCTCGATTATATTGTAGCGAAATTCCCGCGTTTCCCGTTCGATAAATTTGCCGACGCCTCGAACGCGCTCGGTACGCAGATGAAGGCGACCGGCGAAGTCATGGGCATCGGCTCGAACCTCGAAGAATGTATCCTCAAGTCCGTCCGTTCGCTCGAGACCGGCCGCATCCACCTCTATCTCGCCAAATTCGACGCGATGAGCGACGACGATCTGCTCCGCTACGTGGCCGAATTCCGTGACGACGGCGTTTACGCGGTTATGGAACTGCTGCGCCGCGGCTGCCCGGTCGAGAAACTGCACGAAGTCACGAAGATCACCTCGCTCTTCCTCGAATCCTTCAGGCGCATCGTCGAGATGGAGAAGAAGATCAAAGAAAACGTCGGTTCGCTCGACGTCCTGCGGGAAGCCAAGAAGATGGGCTTCTCCGACTGCTGGATCGCGACTGCATGGAAGCAGAAGGAAATCGACGTATATCATACCCGTAAGGAAAACGGCATCACGCCGGTCTTCCGCATGGTCGATACGCTCCACACGGGCGCCTATATCGCTTACCTCTACTCCTCGTACAGCGGAAAGAACGACTCCCGCCTGACCGACAAGAAAAAGATCGTCGTGCTCGGCGCAGGTCCGATCCGTATCGGTCAGGGCGTGGAATTCGACTATTCCACCGTCCACGCCGTGCAGACGATCAAGCGCGCCGGCTACGAGGCGATCATCATCAACAATAACCCCGAAACGGTTTCGACCGACTACACGACGGCTGATAAACTGTACTTTGAACCGCTGACGCCGGAAGACGTCATGGCGATCCTCGACTACGAAAAGCCGGAGGGCGTGATCGCTTCGCTCGGCGGACAGACGGCCATCAACCTGGCGCAGCCGCTCGTTGACCGCGGTGTCAAGATCATCGGCACGGACTGCGCGGCCATTGAACGGGCTGAAAACCGCGACAGCTTCGAGAAGATTCTGCTCGCGCTCTCCATTCCGCAGCCGAAAGGCGAAGCCGTCACCAGAATCGAAGACGGCGTGCGTGCGGCGGCAGAGATCGGCTATCCCGTGCTCGTCCGTCCGTCGTTCGTGCTCGGCGGCCGCGCCATGCAGATTGTGGCCAACGAAGAACAGCTCCGTCATTATCTGAGAACGGCCGTGGAAATTGATGCGGACAAGCCGGTTCTCGTCGATAAATACATCCTCGGCAAGGAAGTCGAGGTCGATGCGATCTGCGACGGCCGCGACGTGTTCGTGCCGGGCATCATGGAGCTGGTCGAGGGTACGGCCCTTCACTCCGGCGACTCCCTCAGGGTCTATCCGGCCTTCTCGATCTCCGATAAGGTCAAGGGCACGATTCTCCAGTACGCGAAGAAACTCGGCATCGGCATCGGCATTGGCGGACTGTACAATA
>JAZUKT010000062.1:0-6239 GCA_045643445.1 Eubacteriales bacterium | reverse complement strand
CAAATCGGCCTCCTTTTATCGGACGGATGAGCCCGTGAATACGATCAGGGCGAACAAAAACAGGAGAGAGGTGAAGAGCACCGCCGCCGTCAGGAGTTCCGCCACGCCTTTCACGTCGTCGATCAGCTTGCCGTCCACGCCGAGCAGTTCCGCACACGACGCGGTCATCGAAAGATACAACTGCCAGATGAGAAGCGGCACGATCCCCGGCAAAAGGAGCAGCAGAAGAAGCAGGATCCCGCCCGCACCGGCCGCGGAACGCAGGATCCCGAGCCCGGCACGCACCGTTGTGAATGCCTCCGAAAGCATCGGACCGGCGACGGGGATCATGGAACTGAGGGCAAAGCGCGCGGTTCGGTTCCAGAGGCTGTCGGCGGCGCGGCCGAGAAGACTCTGGATCCCGAGCAGAAAGGAGAACAGCACGGTCACGAACTGCCAGAGCCGCTGGATCGCTTTGCGGAACGCGCCGGTGAAGCCGCCCGTTTTCACGTCCTGACAGACGTAGGCGACCGACGACCAGGTGAACAGCGCTTCCGCCGCCGGTTCGAGCAGCAGGGCACCGCCGTTTCCGGCTGCCGTGACGGAGAGCATGAAGCCGATCAGGGAGGCAGTGCCGACGGAGCCTTCGCCGAACGAGAACAGCTGCATGATCGGCAGAAGCCCGTTCATCAGCTGACAAAGCATCCGCACCGTTCCGGCAGCCTGTCCGATCATGCCGACGGCCGAGCGGAAGACGACCAGCGCCGTGATCAGCCGGGCGAATCGGGCGAACGCCTCCGATAACTCGTCCGATACGGCGGGGATCATGCTGCCCGCGACGGCGGAGAGGATGAGAACGGACAAGAGCGGCGCAAGAGACGGGAAGATCGACGCGAGCGTATCCTTCAGCGTGCCGCCGATCTGCCCGATCCACCAGGAAAAGCCTGTTCGTTCTTTGATTGCATCAGCGGCGGCCGTCGGATCGGCAGGTGAGAGAGACGACGCCAGTTCCCGGAGATTTTCGGGCAGGGAATCGACGAGCGCCTGCCACGATTCCGCCGTCCGTGCCTCGCTCCGCGCCGATCCGTCGTAGGAATAGACGGCGGCTGAGACCGGGGCGGCGAGCAGAACGGCAAGCAAAAGAGCCGACAGAGCGGGAAGAACGCGGCGCTTCACAGCGGCAGGAGACCGAGCAGATCGGAAAAGAGCGGCAGAGAGAGCGCGAGCAGTTCCGCCTTGCCGCACAATTCGAGCGAGGAAGCCAGCGACGGCTCTCCGACGCTCCGGCACAGATCGGCGGCCGTACCCGTGAGCAGCACGGAGCCGAGCGCTTTGAAAAGAACCGTCAGAAGCTCTCCTCCGTCCGTGCGGAGCAGATCGCCCATCAGCCCGGCCGTGTCCCGGATCACCGGCAGCACGAAGGTGAGCGAGAGAACCGTGAAGCCGAGGAGTACGGCGGCGGCCGCTTCTTTTTTCAGTTCCCGGAGCAAAACGACGGAAAAGGCGGCGCATAATCCGGCTCCGCAGAGTGCCCATACGCTCATCACAGACCGAAGACGGAACGAATCTCATTGAACAGCCTGCCGATCTGATCCATCAGTGCCAGGAGAACGAAAACGACGCCCGCCAGCGAAAGCAGGAGCGCCTGCTCATCCCGGCCGGAGCGCTGGAGAATCTGATAGGAGACGGCGATCAGCATCCCGACGCCGCATATCTTAAAAAGAAGCGTAATGTCCATCGGTTTTCCTTCCTTGATTTTTCGGAATGCCGCGTCAGAGCAGGATCAGCGCGGCTGAGGCGGCCATCATCACGGGGATCGTGCGGTATAATTTTTCGACGGAGGCGCTGTCTTTCTCATAGGATACGGAGAGGGCGAACAGTCCTTCCTCTGCGATCCGGCAGCGGCCGACCTCTTCCGCGGCGTCTCCCTGACCGAGCCGTTCGGCAAGCGGGATGAGGATCGCCGTCACGTCGGGGAGATGCGCGAGCGCGGGAATCGCCGCCGTCAGTCCGCCCGAGCGAAGGAGCGGCAGAAAGCCGTTCTCCTCAAGCACATCGGAGCGGTAGACGGCGTAAATCTCGGGCAGAGGCCGCCGGAACGCCTCGATCTCCGTGCGGATCTGATGCACGAGAGCGGCGACGGCTTTCGTTTCGGTGAGTCGGCGGCGCTGTTCACGGATCTTCGTGAGGCCGAACAGCAGAGACGAGAAGAAGAGCGCGGCGACACCGGCGAATTTGAGCGGCATGGATAATGTCATGACGGCGCCTCCCGGAGCGGAATCGGCCAGAGCAGATCGAAAAGCGGCAGGAGCGGCGCTACGTCCGGGTTCGAGAGAAGGTCGTTCTCACTTCTTCCGTGGACGGAGGCGGCGACTGTCACACCCGCGTTTCGCGCAGCCCGGACGGCAGCCGCATCGCCGGATCCGCTGATCTCGTCGCAGACGATCACCTCCGGCGAGAGCGTGCGTACCGCGGCGAGGATGCCGTCCATCCGCTGCCAGCCGCCGAAAACGTCCGCCGTGACGGCTTCGGGAATGCCTGCCGCCAGTTCCAGCCGCGTGTCGATCACGGCGACCCGAAGCGGCGTCGAGCCGGATGACAGAAGCGGGATCGCCTCGCGCAGAAGCGTCGTTTTGCCGGATCCGGGCGCACCGTAGACGAGCGTGCTTTTCCCGGCGCGGATCGCTGTGGCAAGCGGCTCGCCGACGCCCTCGATGCGGTGTGGGATGCGGATGGAGAGGGCGGTGAAGTCGCGCAGGGCGGTGATGCGTCCGTTTTCGTACACGGCCTGTCCCGCGATCCCGGCACGGATGCCGTTTGCCGCCGCGATCAGACCTTCGCGGAGTTCCTCTGTGTGCGCGTACAGCGACCCGCGGCAGAGATTGGCGGCCGTTTCCGTCACTTCCTCCGCCGTGCAGGTGACGCCGCACAGCACGTTGCCGCAGCCGAGCGTGACCGAGAGAGCCCGTCCGCTCCGCAGCCTGATCTCGGAAATCGGCTGATGCCAGAGCGCCGCCGTCCGTATGACTGCATCCCGGAGCCGCTTCGGCAGATACCCGGCCGCTTCCTTTTCCGTATCGTTCATCGTCAACCTCCGCGTGAGATTCTGTCCTATTCTATGCGCCGTCCGCGGCCGGTATGACGGTATCGCATTTCTTTCCGGCAATCTATAATTGTTCACAAATGAGTGGTATAATTGGTATAGTCAGGTATAACGGAGGTAAATCATGAAAATCACCCATCTCATCGACCTCGCGCCGGGGGAGAATAATCCCCGCAACAGCGAAGGCTCCTTCCTGAAGCTGCGCGACGGGCGCATCGCCTTCTGTTACAGCCGGTACCAGGGCGCCAGCTCCGACGACCACGCCTACTCTGAAATCGCCGTGATCTTTTATGACGGAAACAGCTGGACCGAGCCGCGGATACTCGTCACACCCGAGCCCGGCACCGACGAGATCAACTGCATGAGCGTTTCCACCGCCCGTCTGGACAACGGCGACGCGGGACTTTTCTATATAGTCAAGCACAAGGGTCTCTACTCCGAGGGCATCCTGCGCCGGTCAACGGACGAATTCGAGACCTTTGACGAAGGCGTGCGCTGCGTGTCTCCGCTGTACCCAAATTATTACGTCGTCAACAACGACCGCATGGCGCATCTCGGCAAGGATCGCTGGATGATCCCCGCGGCGGCCTGTTTGTCCACCATGGGCTATCACGACCAGCCGGATAATCTGAACACCATCGGCCGCGCTGTTTTCTTTGAGTCACGCGACGACGGGCGCACGTGGAAGCAGGTGTCCGTCGACAGCGTGTGCATGCCCGGCTGCGCGTGGTCGATCACCGGTCTGCAGGAACCCGGCGTGATCGATCTGCCCGGCGGAACGCTGTACGCCTATTTCCGCACCGATATGGGTCGGCAGTACGAGAGCGTGTCCATTGACGGCGGAAAGACTTGGTTCGAGCCGCGTCCTTCACAGTTTACCTCTCCCCCGTCTCCCATGCTGATCAAGCGGAACGACTTCACCGGCAAATACTACGCTGTGTTCAATCCCACTCCGTGGTATCCCGGACGGTACCGCTACGAGCCGAAACCGGACGGACGCTGGACGGGAGGCCGCACGTCGCTCGTGATCTCGGAATCGGAAGACGGCGTGCATTTCGGAGGAACGCAGGGGATCGAGGACGACCCGATGGCGGGATTCTGTTATCCGGCGATGCTGTTCACCGGGGAGCGGGAACTGCTGCTGTCCTACTGTGCGGGCGGCGTGGCGGAGACGGACGAACACTGTCTGGTGCGCACGCGCATCGTGAAGATCGAACTCTGAAAAAACCGTAAAAATAAAAAATGCCCGCTGAAAAGGAATTTGTCTTTCCGTATTCAGCGGGTAATTATTTTGGCCGACAAACCGGGATTTGTCGGAACAATTTATTATGTTTGCGCAATGAGGAACGTCGGCTTTCATTTTTATTGTCGTTTTTTCTTCGCCGGTTTCATTGGTTTGGCATTCGGGTGCTCATCCATAAACTCCATAAGCAGAAGATCAAGGTCTTCAGTGTGATCGTCGCTTCGATCATCATATTCAAGTGACTTCTCAAGCGTCCACACAAATCCGTCGGGGTTTGCGTTGTACGCTTGCTGTAGATCTTTACCCGGCCATGAGCCGAGACTTAACTGAAATCTCATGCTGTTAAAATCGGAAGTGGCATCCGTCGTTGTCATAACCCATATATCATCGCCACATTTCCATGTCACCACACCCATATCGGGATGTCTGCTATCATACTTCTCACGCAGTTCTTTTCTTCGGTTCTTCTCCATAAATACCTCGATATATTCTGATTTGTCTTTCCTTATTCAGCGGGCTGTTTTGATTGTTTGAAATGCCCCGGACGGGTGAGAGAATGTCATTGTTTGTCCAGTTCGTCCAGATAGTGCCGGATCATCGCCGCGGCGCCGTCCACACCGATCCGGCCGGTGGAGACGACGAGGTCGTAGCGATCGACCTTGCCCCACTTTTCGCCGGTGTAGTAGTTGTAGTAATTGGCGCGGCGCTTGTCCGTCTTGACGACGAGCGATTCGGCTTCGTCCTTGTCGAGTCCGTGCCGCTCCATGACGGTGGCGACGCGCGTCTCGAAAGGCGCTTCAATGAAGACCCGCACGAGATTCGGCCGGCCGTTCAGAACGTAATCGGCGCAGCGTCCGACGAAGATCGAGCCGTTTCCGTCGTCCGAGTGTTCCTTGATGATCTGCGACTGGAGTACGAACAGTCTGTCGTTGAGCGGAAGATGCACGGCGTCGAGCCCGCGGTTGTAGGCGGCGGAACTCGTCACCATAGAATAGAGGAAGCTGTTTGCAGCCGTTTCATCCGCGTGGGAGAGCGCGTCAACGCTCAGCCCGCTTTTTTCGGCGGCGAGGGTGATCATCTGCCGGTCGTAAAAGGTGTACCCGGTCAGTTCGGCGAGCTTGTGACCGACTTCGCGTCCGCCGCTGCCGTATTGCCGTGCGATGGTTACGAGATAAGGACCCATATTTTCCTCCTTAATAATCAAAAATAATCGGAATGATAATCAGATCGGGCGGAGCCTCAGAGCGTGCCGTTTTCCTCAAGGGAGCGGATCTCATCGACCCGGCGGGCGTGCTTGCCGCCTTCGAATTCTGCCGTGACGAAGGCCTCGACGAGTTCCCACGCCAGACCGACGCCGATCACGCGCGAGCCGAGACAGAGGACGTTCGCGTCGTTGTGCATCCGGGTGTAGCGAGCCGAGAATACGTCGGAAACGGCGGCGGCGCGGATGCCTTTGATCTTGTTGGCGGCAATGCTCATGCCGATGCCGGTGCCGCAGCAGAGGATGCAGAGATCGGCGTCTCCGTCGAGAAGCGCGCGGCAGCCTTTTTCGGCGTAAACGGGGTAGTCGCAGCTTTCCTCGGAATGGGTGCCGACGTCGATGGCGTCATAACCGGCTTCCCGGAGACTGCCGATGAGCGCTTGCTTGAGCGGGAAGCCCGCGTGATCCGATGCGAGTACAATGCGTTTCTTTTCCATACTTATTACCTGTTACTTTTTACTTCTTCCTTCAAAGCGGCTTCCCGGTCACGCTCCGCCTGCGATTTTTTCAGATAGATCGGCGCGAGGGCGGCTTCCGTAAAGACGGATGGATCGGGCGCTTCCCGATAGAGCCGATAAGCGGCGGCGGCGACTCCGAATCCGGTCGGATAACGGAGTTCGGCCGGAACGGGAGAGACCAGCGCGGCGCGTTCG
>JAZUKT010000061.1:0-2883 GCA_045643445.1 Eubacteriales bacterium | reverse complement strand
TCGGCGAGCATCCGCCCCGGATATACCCGGTCAGCGGCAGCAGCTCCTTGACGTGGATCATCTCCACCCGCTTGACGCCGGCGACCACGGCACATTTTTTCAGATCCAGTTCATAGGCGACCGGGATGCAGAACACCTGATAACCGCCCTTATCATCCCGGCAGACAAGCGTTTTGAAGATATTATCGGGATCGAGCCCGAGCACATTCGCCGCATGAACGCCGGAGAGATCGTCTTCGTCTACCTCGTATTCCGCCGTCTCATAGGGAATTCCGGCCGTCTCAAGCAGCCGCATGGCGTTCGTTTTGGTCATGATTCGTCCTTCTTTTCGAGGATTTGTACCGCCGTCGTTCCGTCGTATTCGTCCACCAGAACTGATACTACTTCATCCCGCGACGTGGGGATATTCTTGCCGATGAAATCCGGCCGGATCGGCAGTTCCCGGTGACCGCGAACAATCAGCACAGCCAGCTGAATGGCCGCCGGTCTGCCCTCGGCAAACACCGCCTCGATAGCCGCGCGCACCGTTCGTCCCGTATAGATGACGTCATCGACGAGGATCACGGTTTTCCCGGTCACGGACGTCGGAAAGAACGTCTCCGCCGCCGTCGGAAGGCTCGACAGTTCCGAGAGATCGTCCCGGTACAGGGTAATATCGAGATAGCCGACCGGCACCTCCGCGCCCTCAAACCGGCGGATATTTTCGGCGAGCTCCTTCGCAAGCGGCACCCCGCGCCGACGGATCCCGACGAGGAGCAGATCACCCGTTCCCTTATTCCGTTCGAGGATCTCATGCGTCATGCGCGCGAGAGAACGCCGCACAGCCGCTTCGTCCATCAGTTCCGATTTCAAATTCAGCATATCGTTCTCCGTCTTACCGTTTTGCCATGAGGCTGCACACGTTCGGCACCTCGACGATCTTTTCATAGGCTACCCGCTCCGCGCCGCTTGCGAGATAAATGACGCCGCAGTACGTGAAGCCGTTCTTCTCAAGCATCCGGCGCATGACGACGTTCCCGCGGTGCGTGTCGATCCGCAGAGAGCCGAGTCCCGCTTCCCGCGCTTCCGCAGCCGCATGGCCGAGCATGGCCGCCGCCAGTCCCGTTCCGCGGTAGGCGACGAGGATGGCCACCCGGTGGATCGTCAGATACGCACGGTTATCATCTCCGGTGAGCCAATGTCCGCCGTAGATCGCGTCATAGGTCGGTTCCCCGTTGAAAAACAGCGCAAATGACCCGACGACCGTATCATTCTCGACGATGACGCGGGAATTGCCGTCGGCGATATCCTTTTCAATAACGGTGCGCTCCGGGTATCCGTCCTGCCACTGGTCGATCCCGAGTTTGCCCATGGTGCCGCGCGCTTCGTCGAAGATCGGCATCATGCTGTCGAGATCCGCCGCAACCGATTTTCTGATCATGGTAAATGCGCCCCTTTTACTCTTATTTCCTTTTTATTGTAACACACGAACGGAATGCCGTCAAGATTATTTCCGCCGAATTTCCCCGCCGTCTTGCAATTTCCGCCCGCTTCCTGTATAATGAGGATGAATTCATCTTCACCGAGGTTTCATCATGCTGAAAGGCACTGTTTTCAATATTCAGAAATTCTCCATCCACGACGGGCCCGGCATCCGTACCACCGTTTTTCTGAAGGGCTGCCCGCTTCGCTGTCTCTGGTGTCACAACCCGGAAGGACTTTGCCGCGAGCCCGAAATCGAATACGAAAAGACGAAGTGCATCCTCTGCGGTGCCTGCGCTGCCGTCTGCCCGAACGGATGCCACAGCTTCACCGAGGAGGACGGACACCGATTCGACCGCGTGAACTGCGCGGAATGCGGACGCTGTGTCGAGGCGTGTGTGGCAAGCAGTCTCAGATTCGTCGGAGAAGCCAAAACAATCGAGGAAGTCATGAAAAAAGTGCTCGACGACCGCGCCTTCTATGAAACGAGCGGCGGCGGCATGACCGTCTCCGGCGGCGAGCCGTTCTATCAGCCCGAATTCACGCTGGCGCTGCTCAAAGCCGCCCGTGCGGAAGGGATCGACACGGCGGTCGAGACGTCGGGATTCACGTCAAAAGAGACGATCCTCTCGTCTCTGCCCTACGTCAACCGCTATCTGTTCGACTACAAGGCGACCGGGTCGGCACTGCACAAAAAGCTGACCGGCGCACCGCAGGAACCGATCCTCGAAAATCTCCGCGCACTCAGCGAGGCGGGTGCGGAAATCGTGCTTCGCTGCCCGATCATCCCCGGTGCGAACGACACGGACGAACATTTCGCCGCCATCGCCGCGCTTGCGGAAGAACTTGACGGGATCACGGAGGTCGATCTTGAGCCGTATCACGCGCTCGGCACCGGCAAGGCGGGCAAGATCGGAAAAGTGCAGGATTTCATCACCACTGCGCCCACGAAGGAACGGATGGAGGAGATCCGAACCGTCATCTCAGGCGGCACGTCAAAGAAAGTCATCGTATCATAAGAAAAAAACAACCGGCCGATCGGTATCATGGAACCTTTCGGTCGGTTTTCGTTTTTTTATGCACGCGGCAGATTCCAGCGGTACTTCGCCGCAAGCAATCGGAGGATCAGGATCGGAACCGCGCCGATCAGCATGGCCGGTATTTCCCCCATCGGCCAGAAGAGCGCCGTCAGATTCGCCCCGATCAGCGAAGCGCACGCATAAAAGTGCTTACTGAAAATGTACGGGCTGTTCCCGGCGAAAAGATCGCGCAGGACGCCGCCTCCGACGCCGGTCAGCACGCCGACGAACACGGCAAGGAAGAAATTTTCTTCCGCCATACCGGCACGGACGCCGACCACCGTAAAGACGGCCAAACCGACTGAATCCATGATCAGAAGAAAGAGATTATTCTGCTTTTCGG
>JAZUKT010000060.1:0-2521 GCA_045643445.1 Eubacteriales bacterium | reverse complement strand
CCTTATGTCAGTTCGTTACCGATATTATACCATCCCGTCCGCCGTCTGTAAAGTCTTCGGGCGAATTTGCTGTTTTTCCGCCGATCCGCTTGCATTTGGCACGGCGGACGGGTATAATGGAAGAAAAAACACGGGAGCTATTATGGACGAAATCATGGAAAAGGACGGACACCGCTTCCGTCTCGTATGGGAAGATCACTTCGAAGGCGACACGCTCGATACGACCAAGTGGGCGCTCTGCCCCGAACGGGAACGGCAGGACGCCGGCGGATGGTGGTCGAATGAGATGACGGAGATCCGCGACAGCAATCTGTGGCTGTGGGCGAAGATCGACGGGAACGGCGTGCCGCGCTCCGGCGGGATCCGCTCCAAGGGCGTATTCGAGCAGGCGTACGGCTACTTCGAGTGCCGCATGATGTTCCAGCACACGACGGGATTCTGGGGCGCGTTCTGGATGATGTGCGGCGACGTACTGAAGGAAGACGGCTCCGGCGAATCCGGCGTGGAGATCGACATTGTCGAATCCGGCTACTGCGCGACGCGGGAAATGAACCACGCCTTTCACTGGGACGGCTACCGGGCGGCGCACAAGTGCATCACCGAGCGCTTCTCCGCCGAGCATCTGTACGAAGGCTGGCACACCTACGGCATGGCGTGGACGAAGGACGAATACCTCTTCTACATCGACGGCAAGCTCTCGTGGCGTACCGTCGGCCCAGGCATCTGCCGCTTCCCCGGTTACATGAAACTGACCACCGAATTCGGCAAATGGGCGGCGCCGATCGTGCCCGAGAAGCTGCCGGACTGCTGCCGCGTGGACTGGGTGCGCGTATACGAGCTCGCGGATTAAAAAAGGATACGGTTATTATGGATAATATCATGGAAAAAGACGGGCACCGTTTCCGTCTCGTATGGGAAGATCACTTCGACGGCGACACACTCGACCCGACCAAATGGGCGTTCTCGCCCGAGCAGGAACGGCAGGACGTCGGCGGTTGGTGGTCAAACGAAATGACCGAGGTTCACGACAGCAATCTGTGGCTGTGGGCGAAGATCGATGACGACGGTGTGCCGCGCTCCGGCGGGATCAGTTCCAAAGGCATCTTCGAGCAGACCTACGGTTATTTCGAATGCCGTATGATGTTCCAGAATACGACGGGATACTGGGGCGCGTTCTGGATGACGTGCGGCGATGTCTTGAAAGTTGACGGCTCCGGCGAATCCGGTGTGGAGATCGACATTGTCGAATCCGGCTTCTACTCGACGCGGGAAATGAATCACGCCCTGCACTGGGACGGCTATCGGGAGGCGCACAAGTGTCTCATCGAACGCTTCCCCGCCGAGCAGTACTATGAAGGCTGGCACACCTACGGCGTAGCGTGGACGAAGGACGAATACCGTTTCTATACGGACGGCAAACTTTCGTGGCGCACCGTGGATCCCGGCATCTGCCGATATCCGGGTCACCTGAAACTGACCACCGAGTTCGGCAAATGGGCGGCGCCGATCGTGCCCGAAAAGCTGCCGGACTGCTGCCGCGTGGACTGGGTACGTGTGTACGAGCTCGCGGAATAATTTTTCGTTTTTCTCATTCAGTATTTTCATCGGAGGTTCTTCTATGAAACACTGTCTCGCGCTTATCCTTGCCTGCTGCCTGCTTCTCTCCGCATTATCCGGATGTGCCGGATCGCCGAAGCAGCCGACGGAAACCGACGCGCCGATCCCGGAGAACGGCGGCATCACGCTGTTCGTCTCGCCTGACGGAAACGATGGCGCCGACGGTACGATGGATGCGCCGCTTGCCTCCCTTGCCGGAGCAAAAGAAAAAGTGCGCGCGCTCCTTCCGACGGCAGAATCGCCGATCACCGTCTATTTCCGCGGCGGCGAGTATGCCATCACGGAGGACACCGTCTTTACGGCAGAGGATTCCGGCACGGCGGATGCGCCTGTCACTTACACGGCCTATCCGGGTGAGAACGTATCGTTCAGCGGCGGCGTTCGCGTGCCGACGGACAAGGTGGCGAAAGTGACGGACGACGGCATCCTCTCCCGTATCCTTGACGATACCGCACGGGGAGCGCTGATGCAGGCGGATCTGTCCGGGATCACCGACGTTCTGCCCGAGATCTTCACGTATGAACATAAAGAGAACGACGCCTATCACGCCGTGAATATCTACATCGGCGAAAACCGTCTCTCTCCCGCGCGCTGGCCGAATGCAGAATCGCTTTTCGGCCCTGCGAATTACGTCACCTCGCCCAATCTGATCCGCGAAGAGGACGGCCCCGACGGACAGATGAATTCGTTCGTTCTCTACGACGACGAGGCGGCGGAACGGATCGCGCTCTGGTCGGACGAGGCGTTTGAACATCTGTATCTGCGCGGATTCTTCGTCGGCGACTGGCTGATGGAACGGTTTGACGCGCATGAAGTGCATCGGGAGGAAAAGGGGATCCGCGTCCATATCGGCTCGTCGAACGACACCTACTACCGCCCGAACGAGGAGCACCGCATCTTCTTC
>JAZUKT010000059.1:0-4034 GCA_045643445.1 Eubacteriales bacterium | reverse complement strand
CATTTCGCCAACGCGATGAGCGTGAGCGCCGCGAGCGCGCTCGTTTCCGTGCCCTTCCTGCTGCTCGGCGCGCTGTTCGGCTTTGCGATCATGATGGCGAGTTTTTCGCTGGTTCGCTCCTATGCAAGCGGCCCGATGCATATTTCCACCCTGTTTATCACGTCTTCGATGATCCTGCCGATCCTCGCGGGCGTTCCGATTTCGCATGATAAACTCACCGTCGGGAAACTTGTCTGTATTGCGGTTCTGCTCTTTTTCCTTTATCTCGCGCTTGAGAGGCAGGAGGGCGTCGGCGTCAACCGGAAGTGGTTCGCCTATACGCTTCTCGCCTTCTTCTGCAGCGGTTCGATCGGCATCACGCAGAAGATCCACCAGGCTTCCGCTCATGCTGAAGAATCCGCGTGGTTTCTCGCGGCGGCGTTCTGTTTCTCGGCGCTGTTTTCAGCCGTCATCTGGCTGATCAACCGCGCCCGTCCCGATGGTTCGGAAAGCAGAACGGCAGAGACGACGGACAGCCCGGCTCATTCTGCGAAAAAAATGGTGCTGTTCGCCGTGCTGGCCGGTATCTGCATCTGGTTCCTGCACGTCAATAATCTGACGCTGGTCGGCGTTCTGCCCGGCTTCATCTTCTTCCCGATCGAGAACGGCGGCTCGCTCATGCTCGATATTCTCGTGGCCGTCTTCCTTTTCCGTGAAAAACTGACGAAGCGGCAGCTCGTTGGCATCATCGGCGGCGTGCTCGCGCTCCTCGTGCTCTGCATTCTTCCGTAAATCAAAAGCATCCGGCACCTGACCGCGCGTTGGGTGCTGTTTCTTTGCATGCGGCAAAATTGTCCGTTTTTGCCGATTACTCTTGCAATTTTCGGCGCGAGGCCGTATAATAAAAACGTAAAAGCTGCGTGATGGGTTCGATTCTCCCATTTGCAGAACCGCGAGGTGACATATGAAACAGTACATCGGCGTGGAGATCGGCGGCACGAAACAGCAGATTGCCTCTTTTGCTGAGGACGGGACGCTGATCCGGCGCATCTCCGAAAAGATTCCGCTTCCGAACGGCGCGAGCGACATCCTCGACTGGATGAAGGCGCATCTGCCGGAACTTGTGACTGATGAAACGGTCGGTATCGGTGTCGGATTCGGCGGCATCGTGGATACGGCGGACGGTTCCTCGGCCTGCTCCGTTCACGTGCCGGGTTGGGAGAAATTCCCGATCAAGACGTGGTTCGAGCGGACGTTCAGCCTGCCCGTCACGGTCGTGAACGATACGGTCTGCGGCGGTTACGCGGAGCTTCTGTTCGGAACCGGCCGCGGAAAGGATCGCTTCTTCTACACGAATATCGGCACGGGATGCGGCGGCGGATTTTTCCTCCACGGAAAGAATTACAACGGCGGCACACTCGGCGCGGCATATTTCGGACAGAGCTACGTGCCGGACTGGGACGGGCAGATCGGCGACGTCATCCGCGTCGAGAAGATCTGCTGCGGCCCGTCGATCGAGAAGCGCCTGCGCACGCCCGGATACGTGCCGGCTGATTCACTCCTTTACAAAATGTGCGGCGGCGACGTCTCGAATCTCCGCTGTCCCGACTGGTGCGAAGCGGCACGGCAGGGCGACGCCTTTGCGCTCGCTGATATCGACAAATGGGCGAGCCGCTACGCCACGGCACTCTCAACGTTCATCACGCTTTTCGCGGTAGAACGCGCGTCGATCGGAGGCGGTGTCTCCAATAACGGCGATATTCTGCTCGATCCGATCCGTCGGCATACCGAGCGGCTGGCGTTCGTGTCGGTCGAAGGCAAATTCGACATCGTGCAGTGCGAAACGAAGGACGACGCGGTGCTGATCGGCTCGGCCATGTACGCCCGCGACGGTTTCACGACCCTATAAAACTGAAAAAATTCATCCATATAAGGAGATAACATCATGACGGAAATCAAAAATCTGAAAGAACACGGCTACGACGCCGGTTACGCTGCCTACTGCGACCATACGGTGCTCCGCGCCTATACGCCCTCAAAGGTCGTGAAGGAATTCTGCGAAGAAGCCGTGAAGTACGGTGCGGCGGCCGTCTGCGTATGTCCCGTGAACGTTGCGCTGGTACACGAAACGCTGAAGGGAACCGGCATCAAGACCGCGACGGTCATCGGTTTCCCGCTCGGCGCGAACAAAACGTCCGTGAAGGCGTTTGAAACGAAGGAAGCGGTCGCGGACGGCGCGGAAGAAGTCGATATGGTCATCAACATCGGCGCGCTCCGTGAAGGCAATACGGAATTCGTGTACAACGATATCAAGGCGGTCGTGGATGCGGCGGCGGGCAAAGCGCTCGTCAAGGTCATCATCGAGACCTGCTACCTTACCGACGACGAAAAGAAGACGGCGTGCGAACTCTGCATCAAGGCGGGCGCGGATTTCGTCAAGACCTCGACCGGCATGGGAACCGGCGGCGCTACCGTGCATGACGTTGAGCTGCTTGCCAAAGTCGCAGACGGCCGCATCAAGGTGAAGGCGTCCGGCGGTGTTGACAACCGTGCCACTTCCTACGCGATGCTGAATGCGGGTGCGGAACGGCTCGGCTGCTCCAAGGTGCCGCAGATCGTGTCCGACGATACGACGGTATGGTCGGCGTCGAAGGGCAATCAGCCGCCGAAGTTCGACTGATCCAATCAAATAAAAAACAGTCGGGAGAGCATCCCGGCTGTTTTTGCGTTTTGGGTATCCGTTCGCCTTACTTCTGCGGACCGATCTGACCGAGCGGCAGTTCCTCAAATTCGGGAATGACCGCCCGAATCGCGGCAAGCGCGTCTGCTGTCAGCGTGAAATCGTCATGTTCATAATCGGCAAATACGCCCGTGTCGGCGGTCTCGTAGTTGTCGTGCGTGTTCATACCGCGCTCGACCGGCGGCGTGTCCAATCCGACAAAGACGTTGCCGTATACGTCGTTCGTATTGTACGGAGCAAACGAGTAGGCGAAATTCTTTTTGAGTTTTTCGGTTTCGATCGTCCGATATTTTTCGAGCCGTTCCAGCGTGAAGATATCGAAAATCTTCGCCCAGCTCGTGTCTTTGTAATGCTCGAACCAGATCTCATTCGGCGCGCCGATGCCGGTGAAGTTCCCGGCCCATTCATACAGACGGAACGCCCACAGACCCTGCACGGAGCCCGTGTTGTCCGACCACGAATTGAACCGCACGCCCCAGTCATAGCCGACGACGACGTTGTTCCGCACCACGCCGTACTGCGAGCCGTTGAAGAGAAGCGGACTGAGCTGATAGCCGTCGTCGTGCGCTTTTTCCACACGGTCCTTGAGGACGAAGAGGTTGCCGTAAACCTGCGGTGCGATCGAGCCGTCGTCCGCGTAGAAGCAAAACTGACCGACGCCCTCAACGCCGTTCGTGATGCCGTGGAAGTAGTTGTAGCGCAGCACTACGCCGAGGATGGATGCGTCACGTCCATACCCCATCGTACCGTTGTCGCTCGTCTCCCAGAGGCAGTCGTAGACTTCGTTATACTCGATGACGAGGTCGTTCATGCCGCCGATGCTGAGAACGGTGAACGGCGACTCGTGAATTACGTTGTGGCTGATCGTGAAGCCGCATCCGAAGACGGTCATCGCGGCGTTGCGGCTCCACAGGCCGGTCCTTTCGTAGAATGTCTGATCCCACCAGACGCCGTCGCGGTTAACGCCGCAGAATTCGCAGTTTTCGATGACGTTGTCGGCGTGCGTCAGCGTCGTCCGGTCGCCGCCCGTGAGTATGATCGCGCCGCTCGTGAGGTCGGTGAAAACGCATCCGTCGATGTCGATCTTCGTCGAATCCGTGATCTGAATGGCAGACGACCCGCCGTGGGTGAACGTACAGTTTTTGATAACGATATCGTCCGCGTTTTCGCCGAGGACGGCAAGATTGCGCAGATATTCAAACGTGATCCCCTGAAAGAGGATATGCGCCGCGCCGTCGAGGGTGATCGGGATGCCGCCGTACAGACCGACGATCACGGGATCATCCGCGGCGTTTTCGGTCGGATAGAAATAGAC
>JAZUKT010000058.1:0-2247 GCA_045643445.1 Eubacteriales bacterium | reverse complement strand
GCAGTTTTCGTTGTAGCCATTGCCGAGGCCGAAGAACGGACCCCATGCCATCCAACCTGCATACTGCTGATCTTCCGTCGCGCTGATGCGCAGGCAGTCGAACGCGTAGGTCTGACCCGCAACTACTTCGTCAGCTTCGAGGCCGGCTACTTCGTGCGGAATAGCCATCATGACGTTCATAACACCGTCTTTATAAACGATGTTATATTTAGCATTAGTGTTCATCTCTGCCTTGGCTTCGTCCGGCGTAGAACCTGCGCAGTTGAACGCTGCCTTGGAGTTGTCCTTATCATAGGTCAGGCAGATGTTCCACTTGTCGCCGGTAAGAGCCGTTACGCGAGGCTGCAGACCGAACTGGATACCTTCGCCTTCCCACCAATCTCCGTTGGTGAAACCGCGGAAGTATTCATCGGGAGAAGTAATACCAACGTAGAGGTACGTATCATCCCAACCGAAGTAGTAGTCAGCTTCTTCAACGTCGATCACGTCACCGTTGTGAACGTGGAACGCCGTATTGAAGGTGCCCTCTTCGAGATGTACAGCCGGAGCGCCCCACATCTGTTCCGTGATCGGACCAGCCATGAGCATGTCGGCAAAGTCAGCTGCAGTTTTGCCACTGTAGTTGAACTTCGGTGCCTTCACTACGCTCGTACTGTTGGCGCTCGGAGCAGCTTCGGACGATACGGTCACTACGATGCAGGACAGTACCATCATAACGCTCAGAAACGCCGCTAAGAACTTTTTCATAGAGCTTTAAATCCTCCTCATAAGAATTTAGAATGCTATATTAAAGGGTCGTCCGCCCGTTGCTGACGGACATACCTAATAATATACGTTTTGTTAAATCTCAACAGAATTGTACATAAATAACTACAAAAATAGCAATTATTCTCCCTTTTCTGTTTCGATTAACTAATTATAATGCATTTCGTCCCCACTTGTCAAGCATATTTGAAAAAAAGCCGTTATCCGGAAAGAGGTTTTTTCTTCCATTTTGTGCGCTTCGCACAAGAATCATTCTACATTTTGTGCAATATTTCCGAGCGGCGATTTTTTCACGATTTTCCTTTGCTTTTTGCACAAATCTGTGATAAAATAAGAAAAGCAAAAATCAGTATATAAATGAAAGAAGGATTCCGACATGCTGAAAGGTATTTCCAAAATCATTTCTCCCGAACTGCTCATGGTGCTCGACCAGATGGGTCACGGCGACGAGATCGTCTTCTCCGACGGCAACTTCCCCGGCGAATCCATCGGAAACATCGTGCTCCGCGCCGATCCCTGCGGTGTTCCCGAACTCCTGCGCGCCATCCTGCCGCTCTTCCCGCTCGACACCTACGACGACAATGTCTATCTGATGGACAAGTCCCCGTGCGACAAGGATATGGAAATCCCGATCTGGAAGGAATATGAGGCCATCGCCGCCGAATACACGGACAAGAAGCCCGTGTTCATCGACCGCTACGCCTTCTATGACAGAGCAAGAAAAGCCTACGCCGTCGTCGTGACCGGTGAATCCGCCGTATACGCGAACGTCATTCTCCGCAAGGGTGTTGTGAAAGAATAATGGCTGACAAGAAAGACGAAATCATCCGCCTGCAGCTCGATCTGATCCGGCAGATGACAGAAAACAACATCCGGCGGCTGAGCGATGACATCTGGGGTGCCGCAAGACCGGGTGCGCCGAAACCGATCACGCCGAAAGTACCGGCATCCGACTCCTCCGGCAAGCCGACCTCGGACAAGCCGGCCGCAGAGGACGATAAGATCAAGGCGTCCGACAGCGGCGACGGCGGCGAAAATCCCGCTGAAGACGACGACATCCCGCCGAAGGAAGACATGGCCGATCTCCGGCGCGAGCTGGACGGCTACATCGGTCTCCGCGAAGTAAAAAAAGAGGTCACGAACCTCATCAACATGGCGACGGTCTACAAGCTCCGTCAGGATCACGAGCTGCCGAACCCGGATATGTCGCTGCACCTCGTTTTCTCCGGCAATCCCGGTACCGGCAAGACCATGATCGCCCGTTTCATGGCGCGCGTCTATCACTCGCTCGGTCTGCTCTCGAAGGGCAAGCTGATCGAAGTGGATCGCAGCGGTCTCGTCGCCGGTTATATCGGACAGACCGCACTCAAGACGGCGAAGGTGCTCGAATCCGCGATGGGCAGCGTGCTCTTCATCGACGAAGCGTACACGCTCACCTCCAAGTCGGAGAATGATTTCGGTTTCGAGGCGGTCGATACGATC
>JAZUKT010000057.1:0-4991 GCA_045643445.1 Eubacteriales bacterium | reverse complement strand
GGCCCCTGAAAACCGCGTTAACGATTTTCTGAGGCTCTGAAACGCCTTTATTTCGGGGGTTGCACGAGCGCAACCTTTTCCACCCATCCATTCAGAAGTTTTCGCCAGGCCTTTTTCAAAAGGCCGCGTACCCCTCGTACTCCTGTTCTATGATTCTTCCGTCAGGCATACGCACCGTATAGCGAGCCGTGCAGTCGAAGGCGTTCGTGCCGTGGACGTTTCCGGCTTCATCGACGGTGACTTCGCCGCCCATCGAATAGTGCATATTGCTGCCGACCACCTGCGGCACGTCGTCGCGGGCGATCTTGACGATCTCGACGGCGTGCGGGCGGATCATGCCGAAGCTGACCTGATCGCCCGGGCGCAGTCCCGTGATCCGTTTTCCGCCGAAGAACGACGCCGCGAGGAACGTCTCGCCTTCCGCCATCTCCGGCACGACCAGCGTGAACGGCGCTTCCTCATCCGTCCAGTTCACGGCGCAGACCGTCATCCATCTGCCCGGCAGTTCCACCTCAAAGCGCGAGATGTACCGCTCCCCGTCGAACAGCCCGAGCGGCTTCACCTTCGTCGGCAGGATCGGATACAGATGCCGCAGAAGCAGCAGCCGATCCTTGTCCACCACAGACAGCCGCTCCGACGCGGAGACCAGCCCGCCGCTGAAATACTGATTCGCGCAGAACAGCTCCGCCTCGTCGTCCGTCAGAAGCCCGCGGCTCAGCGCCGGAACCTTGTACCCGACCGGATCCCGCCGCACCATCAGCGCGTCCGCGTCGTTGTGCCACCACGCATTCATGAACGCCCGGTACGAATTCTGCTTCACCGTGATCGGGATCTTCGGCCGATCCTGCCCTTCGTCGAGCCACATACTCTTCACGTCCGAGCCCGTCCGCTGTCCGTCGCAGATACCCGCCAGGCAGTCGTACAGGCCGCCGCAGATCAGGAGATACGAATTCCCGATCGCCTTGCGGATCACGTTCATCGCGCGGACGTACGCCTCGACGACCGTCATGCCTTTATCGTAATAATCGGCGTCCGGGAACATCACGGCACACCGCGTAAAGTCCAGTTTATGATAGTTGTAGCCCCATTCGGTGAGCTTCCCGTACAGTTCCCCGAGCCAGTCGAGCACCGCCGGATTTGTGAGGTCGAGCACCGCAAAATCTTCCATAACGCGGAAACGGATCGGTTCCCCGCCGCGGTCGCGGAGCATCCAGTCCCCGTGCGTGCGGTAGAAGTCCGAATCAAAACGCACCGTGAACGGACACGTCCAGATGCCCGCCGCCAGTCCCGCGTCCCGGATCGACTGCGCGATCGCCGCCATACCGTGCGGGAAACGGTCGTTCGCCTCCCAGTCGCCGTAGCAGCGCTCCCAGCCGTCGTCGATCTGGAATACCGAGAACGGCAGCTTCTGCCCGACGATCTCGCCGAGATTTTCGATCACGTCCGCCTCTTCGACCGGCTCGCCGTAATAGTACCACGTCGAGTACACGAACGGGACGGGATTGCCGTCGTCCACCCACACTGTACGCGGATCGTAGCCGAAAATGCCCGCGTAATGGTCGAGCGCCGCATACGGGTCGTCCGCCGTCTCGACTGCCGCCCATTCGGAATACACCGTGCGTCCGGGTGCGAGGTCGATGGCAAAATCGCCGCCGACGGAGATGCCGCGCACGATGCCTTCGTCAAATTCGGTGACGATCCGGGTGAGCTGCGTTCCCGCGGTGCGGAAGGAAAAGGCGACGGCGCATTCGGGCGCGCTGATGACGAGGATCTCGTCGCTCTCCAGCGTAGCCGAAACGGCCGCGTCTTCGATGGAGCCGGATTCGCTGACGGTATTGAAGGCGTCGGTGAAGGCTTCGTCCTTTTTCATCGGCGAGAAGGAGCCGGGCAGGTCGTTCTTATGGCGGCATTCCTTGAGGAAGCGCCACGTTTTCGGATCGCTGCCGTGGATCGTGATCTCATCGGTGACGATGGGGAAGGCGGATTCAAGCCGGACGGTGCGGTCGGAAACATTGGTGATACGGACGCGCGACGTCATGCCGGCCTGCGAGCCGAGTTCCTGCCTGATGGCGAGGGTATCGTCCGATTCGCGGATGGTGGTGCCGTCATAGGTGACTTCGGCATGGAAGCGGACAGTGGATTTTTCGGTGAAGTAGGTCATAGGAGTCCTTTCCTTCCTCTCTTATGCTTTTTCGGAGAATTTGGTAGGAAAGTCTGCGGACTTTCCTGTTTTATTTCTTTGCCTTCCGCAGGCGGCGCACAAGAGGCCTTTCCGGCGAGGCCTCTTGTGAATCACCCGCCGTTCAAGGGAGAAACCGTCGTGGCCGACATGGTTCCCCTTTGGAATCCTCTCCTGCCGGCTGCCGCCGGACAAAAGAAGTTCCACAGGGCGAACAAGAAGCGCGCGTGTTAGTT
This sequence comes from Eubacteriales bacterium, assembly GCA_045643445.1. Classification (GTDB taxonomy): domain Bacteria; phylum Bacillota; class Clostridia; order Oscillospirales; family CAG-272; genus UMGS1696. The sequence goes on along the minus strand of JAZUKT010000057.1, from coordinate 2,576 downwards.
AGTCAAACGAGTGCAGAGCAAAGTTTTCATAACGGCAAAGCCGAGAGCGGCGGGGAGCCCCCGCGGGCAGGCTCGGCCAGCTTCAGCCGAAAACGCAAGCAATCTCACGACCATGGAGAATGCCATAACCGAGAACGACCGTTTTTCTTCACGGCGGATGAATTGCATAGCTTTAATACCTATATTACCGCTTCATTTTCCGGCGGGGGTTTTCAGGGTCTCGGCGGCCCCTGAAAACCGCGTTAACGATTTCCTGAGGCTCTGAAACGCCTTTATTTGATGGTTTGAACCTTGTCCATCCATACCCATCCATAAAAGTTTTCGCCAGGCCTTTTTCAAAAGGCCGCGTCCTTTTTCCTCTTATAATGCAGCGGCGCGATCTCAATCCAGTTGTCGGGCACGGTGACGATAAAGGCGTCGTCGTAGCGCATGGTGCAGCGGATGAGGCCGTCCGGGATGACGCGGCCGGGCGTTGGAATGGCGATCTCGACCCAATCGAGGCCATGGCGGTCGGGTTTGAGGGTAAATTCATCGGGCTTGAGAAGCTCGAATCCGAGCAGACGCATCGGCAGCTGATAGACCGGCGTTGCGCCCCATGCGTGACTGCGGTCGCCGTTGAATTTTCCCCAGCCTTCCTTCATGCCGCGCGGAGAGGACGCCGCCTGCTTGTCCCACAAATGCAGGAGCGGCAGGCCGTATTCGGCGAACAACCCCGTTTTCCAGACCGCCTCCATCACGTAGTGCATGAAGTACGGCTGGATCTCGAACTCCGTCACGCCGTCCAGCGTCTCGCTTGTCAGAATCCGCTCCATGAGCGCGCGCGCCTCGCCGCCGTCCACCAATCCGTACAGCACCGCGAGCGTATTCGCGTGCCGCGTGTGATAGACCTTCTCCGCGTTCGCCGGAAGCCATTCGTTCGGTTCGTAATCGGCCTCCGCTTTCGTGAATCCGTCGCGGAACACGCCGAATTCTTCATCGTAAAACGCCGCGCGGCACGCCTTTTTGTGCGCATCCGCCGCCTTCACGCAGTCCACCGCTTTCTCCGGCAGTCCCGCGATCCGATACAGCCGCACCGCAGCACGCAGCGCTCCCTGATAAAACGCATTCAGCGCCGTCTGACCGAGCGCCATCGGCGGATGATGCATCGCATAACCGTCCACTTTGCCCCATTCGACAAACATATAGTTGAGCGGCTTCTCGATCACGCCGTGTTCCCCGACCGCCGCCGCAAAATGCCCGAGCAGCACGTCCAGCGCCGGGATGCAGTCTTTCACAAAGCCGCCGTCTCCCGTGAACGCCGCGTAATCGTCGAGCATCATCGCCCAGATGAGGCTGTACGTTGTATGGAACATATATCCGTCCGTCATGCGGAGATAATCCGCCGTCCGCCGCAGATCGAGCCGCGCCAGCCGCATATCCCCGAACGTCGCCCGCGTCATGAGCGCCTCAATGGCGTAGTCGCCCGTGCAGCCGAGCGTTTCCTGATGATGCGGGCTGTCAAGATGCAGCGTCTGGCGGCACATTTCCAGCGTGAATGCCCCGATCTCGTACATCTGATTCAGCGCCTCGTCCGAGCAGCGGAACGTCCCCGTCGGAGCCGTATCCGTCGGATAATGCACGTACGAGCCGGACAACTCCACCGTCACGCCGGGCGGGCAGATCATGAGCACTTGGCCCGTGCTCCAGATGCGCAGACCGCGGACGATCGTCTCCCGTTCCGTGACGGTGATGATCTCCTCGCCCGAGTCGCGCAGGCGGTTTTCGTGGATCCCCACGCGCACGGTCGCCGGCCCGTCCGAGGTTTTCGTGATCCGGAAGATCGGGTAAAGCGAATAGATGCGGTCGAACCAGGCGTGGATGACCGTATGCCCGTTCTCGATCGTCGTGCTCTGCCCGGCCGGCGTGACGATCCGCTCGGTCATCATCGGGATATCGGGCGTCTCCAGATGCCACGGGCATTCGTCCGGCCGGAGAACGGTCGGTTTTTCCCATTCGCCCGCCGGTTTTGTCGCGTCAAACACGCCCATGGCGGGATACTGCCCGTTCACGCGGGTGAGCCAGCTTTCGTCGGATTCAACGGGTTCTCCATCGACCGATCCGGCGAAGAAAAAGCCGCCGCGGCCGCAGGAATAGTCGGTCATGACGTCGCCGGGTGTATGTACGTCGACGAGGAACGTCACTTCGTCCGCGTCAACGGTGAATTCGTAATGATTGGTATACTGGATCGGCATGGGTCGGGTATTGCCGTAGTCCCCGCCCGCCGAGACGGGTCCCGAGCCGATGTACTGTCCGTTCACGAAGAGGCGGAAGCAGGTATCGGCGAAGATCGTGTCGATCTTGACGGTATGGGGTTCTCCCGAATGGGGGCAAATGACGGTTTTCGTGAACTGGGCGAGGGTATAGGTAAAGTTCTCGCGCGGCACGAAGATGGTCGTCGGTGCGCTCACGCGCTGGGGGTATTTCTTCGGATCAAGCCAAAGGAACGGCATGGGATGATTCGGCCTCCCTTCTTCTTTTCCTATAATTTTTGTTTTTTCTGTCGGCCGGGGGGAATTTGGTAGGAAAGTCTGCGGACT
>JAZUKT010000056.1:0-6428 GCA_045643445.1 Eubacteriales bacterium | reverse complement strand
AGAGCGGCGTATCGGTATCGTTGATGATGCGCGAGACGGACTTTACGGCTTTATGCCGCTCGCAGAGTTCCGACGCAAAGACCGCTGCGTTCGGGAAATCCGCATCCGAGGTAACGATGGCGCACTGGATCTCCCCGGTCGCAAACGCACGCCGCGCCATGACGTGCCGCACGAGACCGCGCCGTCCGTCAAACACGGTCAGTTTATATTTATCAATCATTTTGCGCACGGTGCGGCAGACGGATGACGCCTCGGGGTCCTCCATCATGCACGAATCCACGTGAACGATTCCGCCGTCGGACGCGCGGTACAGGCCGAAATTCACCCGACCGCCGTTGTAATGCAGGAGATACTGCACCTTATTGCGATAATGAAGCGGGTCGTCCATGGCGATGATCTCTTCAACGTGCCCGAAACGGCCGAGCAGCGTGATCTCCTTCTTCATTTTGAGGGAGAGTTCGGCGTCATAGGAGAGATTGAGCGTCTGGCACGCGCCGCATTTTCCGGCGTACCGGCAGATTCTTTTTTCGGTTTCAGGGGATTCCGTCATGATCGTTCTCGCTTTCGTCATACTGTTCGGGATAAGTTCCGTTTTGAATAAAGGCGCTTCAATCGGCTTCCAGTTCGGCCAGCTCGTCGGCTGTGGAGCCGGGAACGTTGCCGACGGTGAGGATCCACCGGCCGTTTTCACATTCGTACAGGCGCACGAAAGGAGAAAGCAGTTTCTCCGCCAGGCAGTCAAATTCAAGGCTTGGCCGGAGGTGCAGTTTGTACGGTTCCGAAGGGGAAAAGGCTCCGTCAAGCAGTGCCGAACCGTCGCTCTGATACACGAACGCGATCTGACTGTCGCTCTGATGCGGCGAAACGGACACGACGATCCGCTCGGCCTGCCGGACGTTCAGCGCGGCGGCGTCAACACCGGCGATCTCCGCGACATACGCGATCTGCCGTTCGTTCGGCGCGGCAAATTCGGCGTCGCGGATCTGAGTCAGCGCAAGAAAACTGTACGTCGAATAGGCAAGCACGGCCGCGCAGACGAGCACGGCGCCGACGATGATCCACAGAACGGTTCGTTTCATGGTTTCCTCCGATTGGATTGGTTACTGTCATTATAGCACACGGCGGTAAATCATTCAAGCGGGAGAAACAAGAAAGCCCCGGAGCGATCCGAGGCTTTTTGTATGGAATTGGATTTTACGACAGCGACTGCGCGTAGCGGACGGTCTCCATCGCGTCCTTCGCGTAGGCGTCCGCGCCGATCGCTTTGGCGTAATCCGCCGTGAGCACCGCGCCGCCGACCACGACCTTCGTGAACGGGGCTTCCCGGCGCAGCAGACGGATCGTTTCCTCCATCGCGGGCACCGTCGTCGTCATCAGCGCAGACAGCCCGACGAGCGGCGCGTGCAGAGCGACAGCCGTTTCCGCAATTTTCTCCGGCGGCACGTCGCGGCCGAGATCCGTCACCGCAAAACCGTAATTTTCGAGCAGCAGCCGGACGATGTTCTTGCCAATGTCGTGGATATCCCCGCGCACGGTGGCCAGCACGACCCGGCAGCCCGTTTCGGCTTTTCGTCCGCTCGAGGCAACAGCCGCTTTGATCTCCTCAAACGCCGCGCCGGCCGCCTCCGCGCTCATCAGAAGTTGCGGCAGAAAGACCTTTTTCGCTTCAAAATCCGCGCCGACCCGGTTGAGCGCCGGGATGATCTCCTCCTGTACGAGCGCCATCGGCTCCCGCGACGCGAGCAGTTCCCGCGCGGTTTTTCCGGCCTGATCCCGCAATCCGCGCACGACGGCGTCCGCCAGTGTGACCGCAGTCCCGGCGGCAGGTGTCAGAGGCGCATCCGGCGCGTTCGCTTCCGCGTAGCCGATATAGCCAAGGCAGTTTTCGTCAAGTCCGCGCAGCATCCGCCAGCCGTAACAGGCCGTCATCATCTCCGCCGAATACGGATTCATGATCGCCGCGGACAGACCGTTTTCAAGCGCCATCGTGAAGAAGACGCCGTTGACGCCCGCTCTCGACGGCAGGCCGAACGACACGTTCGACACGCCGAGCGACGTATGACAGCCGAGTGAGCGGCGGATCGTGCGAAGCGCCTCCAGCGTGACGTTCGCCGCGTTGCCGTCCGCACTGACGGTCAGAGTCAGCGGATCGAAAATGATATCTTTTTTGTCGATCCCGTAGGTTTCGGCGGCCGCGAGAATCTTTTCGGCGATTGCGACGCGACCGTCCGCCGTTTCCGGGATCCCGTTTTCGTCGAGCGTCAGCGCCACCACGACGCCGCCGTATTTCTTCACGAGCGGAAAGACCGCCCGCATACTTTCTTCCTTGCCGTTGACGGAATTGACGAGCGCCTTGCCGTTATACCGACGCAGCGCACGCTCCATGGCCACGGGATCCGCCGAATCAAGCTGGAGCGGCAGATCCGTCACTGCCTGCAATTCTCCCGCCACGCGCGGCAGCATCGTTTTTTCGTCGATCTCCGGCGCACCGACGTTCACGTCGAGCACCGCGGCGCCCGCTTCCTGCTGACGGATGCCTTCGCCGAGGATGTAGTCCATATCGCCGTCGGAGAGCGCCTGCTTCAGCCGTTTTTTGCCGGTCGGATTGATCCGTTCGCCGATCAGCCCCGGCGTGTCGTCAAAATCCACCGTGCGGATGCCGGAGGTGACGACCGTTTTCGTCTTCTTCGTCGGAGCAGCCGGGGTCATGCCCGCCGTTTCGCGGATGAGCGCCCGGATATAGTCCGGCGTCGTACCGCAGCACCCGCCGACAAGCCGCACGCCCTCTTCGACCAGTGCCGCCATCTCGCGGGCAAAGTCGTCCGGTGTCACGTCAAAAACAGTTTCCCCGTTCTCGACGCGCGGCAGTCCGGCGTTCGGTTTGCAGATCACCGGCACGGAGGCAAGCGCGAGATATTGCCGCACGACGGGCGAGAGCGCCTTTGGTCCGAGCGAACAGTTCACGCCGATCGCGTCCGCGCCCATGCCTTCGAGCATCGCCGTCATCACAGCGGGATCCGCACCGCTCATCAGCCGTCCGTCCTCGCCGTATGCGTTCGAGACCAGAACGGGCAGCGTGCTGTTTTCCTTCGCCGCGAGCAGCGCCGCCTTCGTCTCGTAACAGTCGTTCATCGTTTCAATGAAGATCCCGTCGACGCCCGCTTTGACGCCCGCCTTCACGACAGCCGCAAAGGCCGCGACGGCATCCTCAAAATCACAGTCGCCGAGCGGTGCGAGCAGTCGTCCAAGCGGTCCCACGTCGAGCACCACGAACTTCTCCTGTCCGCCCGTGCTCGTCTCGCGCGCCCGTTTCGCATTCGCCACCGCCGCCGCGACGTTCTTGTCCACTTCATCCGCCGGCATCTTCATCGGATTCACGCCGAACGTATTCGTCGCCACGATGTTGCTGCCTGCGTCGTAATATGCCCGGTGAATGGCGACGAGTACATCCGGGTGCGTCAGATTCCAGCTTTCCGTCGGCGTACCCGCGGGCAGTCCGGCAGCCTGCAAAAGCGTACCCGTTCCGCCGTCCATATACAGGGGCGCCGTTTTCAGCGCTTCCTTCAGAGTCATGATCGTTTCTCCTTCCCGACGCGGGCGATTCCCGCAAGCGCCGTCACCGATTTCGACGGCATCATCAAAAGGCTGTCGTTCAGCGTCACGCCGAGTTGTCTCTCGCAGTCGAGAGACGCAAACACGCCCCGCTGCATCCCGAGCGGCAGATCGCCGTATCCGGGGCTGAACCGCGGTCTGAGCGTGCATCCGTCCGCCGCCAGCTCCGCGCCCCGTTCCGCGCAGAACACGTTGCAGAGCGTCTCGACCCGTTCGGTGCCGATCGCCTGCATCCAGAGCGCCTTCGCCGGAGAGAGGTGCGCGTATCGCCGGATCAGCCGATCGGGAGCGAATCCCACCGTCGCCGCGAACAGGAGCACCCGATCACAGCCGGAGAGAGAGCGGATCAGATCCGCCGAGTCCGTCACCGCGAAGCCGAGATCGAGTCCCGCGTCCGTTTCGGTGACGTCGCAGATCCGCCACGCGGCGCGTCCGACGATCCCCGGCGTCAGTTCGCGGAGGCAATCGTCGAGCACTTCGTCCGCGCCTTCGGGACAGCGCGCATACCGCCGGATCTCCCGGATATCGGGCGGCGGCAGCGGCACCGTTTCCACACGGATCGGCGTCATCACAGTTCTTTCCCGAGGATGGACGACAGATTCGAGAGGATCGCCGCCGCCACATCCGGCTTATTCATCGTATAAACGTGTACGTGGAAGATCCCGTTCGCAAACAGGTCGATGATCTGGTCAGTCGCGTAGGCGATGCCTGCCTGCTTCATGGCGTCCGGGTCGGAACCGAAGCGGTCGACCATGCTCTTGAACCGCTGCGGCATGAGAGAGCCGGACAGCTTGATCGCCCGCTCCACCTGCTTGCCGTTCGTGATCGGCATGATGCCCGGCAGAACCGGCACGGTCACGCCCGCCTCACGAATTTTGAAGAGGAAATTATAGAAAAGATTGTTGTCGAAAAACATCTGCGTCGTGAGGAAGTCGCACCCGGCATCCACCTTTTCTTTGAGGTGCCGAATGTCCGCCCGCTGATCCGTGCTTTCGGGATGCACCTCCGGGTAGCACGCGCCGCCCACGCAGAAGCCCGCACCGCTCTCCTTCAGTTCCCGCACGAGTTCCACGGCGTAGCGGTAGTCCCACGCGCTGCGGTCCGCGTCCTCAAGTCCGGCCGGAATATCGCCGCGCAGTGCCATGACGTTCGAGATGCCCGCCGCCTTCAGTTCCGCGATCCGCGCCCGCACGGTCTCCCGCGTCGAGGAAACGCAGGTCAGATGAGCCAGCGCCGGAACGCCGTAGCTCTTCTGAATATTCTCGGCGATGGCGAGCGTATATTGGCTGGTGCCGCCGCCCGCGCCGTAGGTGACGCTGACAAAGCCCGGCTTCAGCTGCGCGATCTCTTCGGTCGCCGTCCGCACGGATTCAAAATTTGCCGTCGTCTTCGGCGGGAATACTTCAAAGGAAAGAGACATTTTTTTCTCGTTCAGATGTTCTGCAATGGTCATGGTATACCTCAATTCCGTCTGTGTGCCGTTTTTCGCGGTCAATGTGAGAATAAATACAAAAAGCACGCATGAATATAGATAATTATACCACATTCGCGGCCGCCGCGCAACGGGTCGGGAAAAGTTTTTGCCGCCTCAGGAGCTCACCGTCATGGAAAACTCAAGAAAAAATCACCGTTTTTTCACAAATCAGTCATGCGCGGCTGAATTTTCCGGTGTATCATGAAGAAAAAAACAAAAGGAGTTCCTCATGAATCATTTCCCCAAAACACTTGTCAGTCTGCTGCTCTGCGGCGCGTTGCTCTCCGGCCTCGCGTCCTGCATCATCCGCCCCATCGAGTCCGATCCGGCCGGGCAGAACGAACCGCAGCCGGTTGAGCCGGTCGAATCCGAGTCGGAATCCGAGGCCGAATCCGTAACCGAAACGGAAACCGAATCCGAACCCGAAAGCGTCAGATGGCCGGGCGCGCACACCGTCATCCTCTCCGGCGACACGGCAACCCTCGACGGCGAACCCGTGGAAATCTTCGATTACACCTGGCACGCCGATCCGTCCGTCTCCCACGACGAAGTGAAAAACGCCCCGGCCGAATACCACACGGGCACCGCGCCGGAAACGGAGGCCATTGCCTACATTGACCGCGATCTGCCGTACTATCCCGCGCTGTCCGAGGACGCTTTCACGCTGATCAACTACGACGGTGAGCGTGAATGGGCGGCTTACTACACGGACGGCGAGCACGACGACTATATTTTCGGGACGCTGCCCGCTCTCGGCCGTTCTCTGCCGACCGACATGATGCACACCGAGGAGGAAGCGGCCGCCAATCAGGTGCTCCACCTTACCGAAGCGGGCACGTACGTCCTCACGGGCACCTGGAACGGGCAGATCCTCGTCGATCTCGGCGACAAGGACGAGACGTTCACCGATCCCGACGCGAAGGTGACGCTCATTCTGGACGGCGCGGATATTTCATGCAGCGTCGCGCCCGGCGTTGTCTTTTACAGTGTGTATGAATGCGACAACGGCTGGGAAGACCGCACGGAGCACACCGCGGACGTCGATACCTCTGACGCGGGCGCGGTAGTCATTCTCGCCGACGGATCCGAAAACACCGTCACCGGGACAAACGTCTTTCGGATGCTGAAAACCAAATACAAGGATGAAGAAAGCGGCGATCTGACGCAGAAAAAGATGCGCAAGACGGACGGTGCGTTCTATTCCTACGTGACGATGAACGTCTGCGGCGAAGCGGAAGGCACCGGCTCGCTGACCGTCAACGCCGGATTCGAGGGCATGGACAGCGAACTGCACCTCTCCGTGAACGGCGGCAATCTGACGATCAACTCGGGTGACGACGGC
>JAZUKT010000055.1:0-8146 GCA_045643445.1 Eubacteriales bacterium | reverse complement strand
TTCGTGGCGCAGAACGTACGGCTGAAACCGGGTACGGTGAACGTCGGCACGCAGAGCGGAACGGGACTCGCGAGGGCGATCGAAACGCTGAACGGAACCGACGCGGCAGACGAAATCGAAACGCTCGAAAAACGCCGCACGGCACTTGTCGAGGCGCAGACTGCTCCCCGGACGGACGCGGCGGAGATCGAATCGCTCACGGCGTCGCTCGACGGTATCAATGCCCGCATCCGCGAACTGGAAGCCGATCAGGCGGAATACGACGAACTGTACGACGCGCTCGTCACGATCAACGCATCGCGCCGCTTTGAAGTGGCGGAGAAGACGCGTGCGGAGCTCGATGAACTGAACCGGCAGATGACTGAACTGAAAGCGCTGCCGTTTGAAACGAATTTTGAAGAAACGGTCGGCGACGCAGAACGCGATCTGCACGCCTACGAAGAAGAAAAAGCCGCCTACGACGAGTGGAAATCCACCTTTGTCGAACCGGAAGAATCCGTTGAAGAGATCCCGGACGCGAACGAAGTGATCGAAGGAGCGGAGCATTTGGCCTCGTCCTTCAAGACGAAGACCACGTTCGGCGTGATTCTCTTTATTCTCGGACTGGTCGGACTGATCGCCGCGTTCATGATGTACAGCTTCAACATGGACACGTATATTTTCCCGTTGATCGGTACGCTGATTGCGGTCACGGTCGGCGTTATTCTGTTCATCGCCGGCATCAGAACCCGCGACCGGCTGAAGGCGCGGCTCCGGGAATGGGATGCCGAATCGCTCGACGAATTCGAATGGGCGGTTGAAGAAAAGATCGACGAAATGGAACGCGCGCGGGATACGCAGAAGGAAAGCGCACGGCGAAACGGCCTTCTGAACAGCGCCCGGCTGCGGGCCGATTCTGCGGTCGCACAGCTTGGCAGTCTGCTTAAGACGATCGGCCTGGACGCCGACGACGCGGATCCGTACGGCGAGATCGAAACGCTGCGTGCCGCGGAGGCGGACTATATCCGCGAACGGGACGAGCTCGGCGGCATGATCGCCAAACAGCAGGAAAAACTCGGCCTGCTCAAGGAACAGATCGGCGATACGGACAGCCGGACGGCGGCTTCGGAAGCGGATGCCGTGCGGGAAACGAAAAGCGGACAGACGGCGGCGTCGCTGAACACGGACGGCGTGCGCGAACTGAAAAAGAAAAAGGACTTCACGGACAGCGCGCTCCGGGCCGCCATCGGCAGACGGAACACGCTCACCGAAAAAATAGCGGCCTGCCGCCTCGCGGTTGATCCCGATTCCGCCGCGGCGGAGATCGCGCAGATCGACGAGCGGATCACGGCGCTCAGCGCACGGCAGAACGGCAATCGTGACACGGTGCTGTCCGAAAAAGCCGCGGCGCTTGTGAAAAACATCGTCGGCGCGGAGGAGAGCAGCCTGATCGACGGTTATCTCCGGGGCGAGCAGCCGACGGGCTATCTGTCCCGCGGAACGGCGGACATGACCTGCCTCGCGCTGAGAATGGCGCTGGCTGATGAAAAGTTCAAAGCCGAGCGGCCGATCGCCGTCATGGACGAAAGCTTCGCACACATCGACGGAAAGCGGACGGGCGCCATGCTCACGAAGCTCCCGGACGGGCAGTATCTCATCTTTACCTGCCGTCAGGAAGAAGCGGCTGCCGCGAAGAATGCCGGGATCCCCGTGACGGTGCTGCGCCGCGCGGCAAACGCCTGACGTGATTGTTAAGAAATTGTAAAGAAACAGGAAAACGCGACTGCATCGACGGACGGCGTGCCATCATGAAACCGATGCGGTCCGATTCCGTCCGGTCGCCGTGCCGGATCAAACCGGGAGGAGGGAGAATATGAAATTTTCGGAGTCCTTTGATACCTCGTATCTGAAGCGGATCCTTGTGTACGTTCTCACCATTCTCCTCGGCATCGGCGTGATGATCTACCTCGGATATCATCTCATGGAGCGATTCTCCGGGGGACTCGAACTTGTGGACGCCGTGCCGCATACCGTGACGAAAACGGTCAGCGCCGACGCCTACATCATGCGCGACGAAACGCCGCTTTACGCCGGATCGACGTCGAGCGGAAGCGTGGCGTCAGCCGTGCGGAGCGGTGAGCGCGTGCAGGCTTACGGCAAGGTGGCGGATCTGTACGCCGTTTCTTCGCCGCAGGCCGAAAGACGTCTTGAGGAACTCAAGGAGCTGACCGCGCTGCTCGAAAAGAATCTTGCCGACGACCGCTCCGTGCAGACGACGGTCAGCCTGGAGGGCGATATTTACGACGGCATCTTCGATATGGTATCGCATAACCTCGAAGGCAACTACGGCGACGCGGTTTCCCTGCGCACGGCGCTGCTTCTGAATATCAAGCGGCGCGACATCCTGACCGGGGAAGTCACCGATTACAGCACGCAGATTGCGGCGCTGAAACGGGAGGAGGACGAACTGAAAGCCTCGCTCGGCGCCTGCCTTGAAACGGTGACGACGCCGGTGGCCGGGTATTATTTCTCGGCGTACGACGATTACGGTTCCGTTTTCTCGTCCGAGCAGGTCGATACGATGACGTACGACGATTTCGTCTCCAAAATGGACGCGTCGCCGGAAAATCACGTCGGTGTCTGCGTCGGCGCGATGGTGCGGGACTATAAGTGGTACATTGCCTGCGAACTGTCCAAAACGGACGCGGCGCCGCTCGTCGATCTGACCCGGTGCACCGTCACGTTCACGTACAGCGGGACGAGCCTGCCGATGACGCTCTACCGTTCGATCCCACAGACGCCGGGCGATCGGACCGTGCTCGTGTTCCAATGCGAAAAGGTGCCGGTCGGATTCGACTATACCCGCGTGCAGCCGGTGGAAATCGAAGCGGCCAGCTACACGGGATACGAGATCCCGTCCGAGGCGATCCGCGTGAAAAATTCGGCGAACGGCGACTCGTATATGGGCGTCTATATCCTCGACGAAGTGACGGTGGACTTCCGCCGGATCGAAGTCGTCTATGAGGAAGACGGCCGAGCCATCTGCGTCGGAAATGACGAGAAGAACGCGGAAGTGGTGCTGGCCTTGCAGACGGCGCGGGCTGAACGGACGGAAGAACTGTTCGGAACACTGCGCGACGACGCCATCCGCAAAGGGAAGATCGTGACAACCGAGGTGGAAGCGGAACTGCGCGACGAGGCTGCTTCGCAGGCGAAAACGGAAGTGACGGCGGCAAGCCTCGGCATGGATTACTGGATCGGGCAGAACGACGTCGTGATCGTCAGCGGCCGCGGGCTGGAGACCGGAAAGGTAATGGGCGGAGCCAAATGACAGCAGAAAGACAAAAGGAACTGAAAGAACGCTATGAAGACGTACTCGAGCGGATCGAGCGGGCGCGGGAACGGCGCGGAACCGGGGAGCCGGTCACGCTGCTGGCGGCGTCCAAAACGATGCCGGGCGAGGATATCGTCTATCTGGCGGAATCGTGCGGACTCCGGCTGTGCGGAGAAAATCACGCGCAGGAATTCCGCGATAAATTCGACGCCGTGACGACGACGGGCTGCCGGATGGACATGATCGGACACCTGCAGACGAATAAAGTGAAATACGTCGCCGGACGCGCGGGACTGATCCATTCGCTCGATTCCGTCCGACTGGCGGAGGCGATCCAGGAGCAGTGCGTGAAAACCGGCACGACGCAGGACGTTCTCGTCGAGATCAACATCGGCATGGAGGAAACGAAGACCGGCGTATCTCCGGCAGAATTCCCGCGGCTGATGGAGGAAATCGCGGGTTTTGACCGTCTGAATGTGCGCGGAATGATGACGATGGCGCCAAAATGCACGGAAAATAGTGAAATTCGCAAATATTTTAAGGAATCTTACAAAATTTTTCTTGACTTTTTCGACAAAACAACGCATAATATAGAGGAGGGGATTCTGTCTATGGGCATGAGCGACAGTTTTGAGACCGCCATCGAGGAGGGAGCAACGCTCGTTCGTGTCGGAAGCGCCATTTTCGGCAGCAGATCCGCTCCGTTGAAATAAGAACCATCCCGTCAGCCGGCGGGAGAAAAAATCATGAATTTGTACATAATCCTGCCGCACCATAACGGCAGAATGGAGGAATACTATGGGAATCATGGATCGAATCAAGAAAGTAACCGGCACCCAGGACAGTTATGACGAAGCCTACGAAGACGATTACTACAACGGCTTCGACAACTACGACGAAAATGCGGACGACGGCGATATGCAGTATGTCGGCACGCAGACGACTCCTATGGGTGGTATGAGCGCTGCTTCCCAGACGGGCGGCATCAGCCTTTCCGGCTCCAATATCAAGATGCAGGTCGTGCGTCCCCAGACTTATGACAGCGAGACCGCTTCTCAGATCGCCAACCACCTTCTGAACAAGTGCACCGTTGTTCTGAACCTCGAAAACACCAACAAGGAAGCTTCCCTCAGACTGATCGACTTCCTCACGGGCGTTGCATATTCCATCGGCGGCTCCCTCAAGAAGATCGCAACGAACGCATACGTCATCACGCCTTCTAACGTGGACGTCGGCGAAGCGCCCTTCAAGACCAAGCGTCAGCCCGAACCGGAACGCGAGGAAACCAAGGAAATCACGAACGACGATTTCGCTGATTTCAACTGAGACCGCAGAAGATAAATACATATTGGTATATAGCTTGAAGCCGAAGAGGCTGTCAGGTGTTGTTCTTATACCTAAAATCAGTGAAAGGTGCGTGCGCCGGATCAGAACCGGATAACGAGTGCCTTTCACTGTTTTGATTCCGGAGGAAAAATTGTACGCCATCTATCAGTTCATAGCCGGTACCGTCCGGGTGATCTTTGTGGTTCTTGATATTCTGATGCTCGGGCGGGCGTTGCTGAGCTGGCTGCCGCTCGACGAAGACAACCCGATCGAGGACTTTCTTTATAACGTGACCGAGCCCGTGATCATGCCGGTGCGCGCGATATGCGATCGTTTCGGCTGGTTCGAAGGGCTGCCGCTCGATATTCCGTTTCTGATCACCGCGTTCCTGATCATGATCATCGGCGCGATCGTATAAAGTATGATGAAAACGAATGATTCCATCCTGACCTCCCGCGCGCTGGACTTGTACCGTGCGTCGGAGTATGCCGTTTCCGCAACGGATTTTCTCTCGCCCGGCGAACGGGTGCGGACGGCAGGAGAGCTGAACGCCCGGATCGGCAGCGGAATGGCCGGATGTTTTTTCTGGGGAGGCTGCCGCGGCGCCGAGAGGTGTACGGCGGTCTTTTTGCCTGAATGGCTGATGCCCGACGGGATGCCGCCGCATCGGATGCCGGACGACGAAGAGCGCACGGAGGCGTTTGCCGCGTATCTGACGGCACATCCGGAGATCCGGGATGACATACCCGTGACGGGGCTCTCGATCCGTGGAAGCGGCTTCTGCACGCTCACGCACCGGGATTTCATGGGCGGGATTCTCTCGACCGGCGTGGACCGGGCCGTGATCGGCGATATTGCCGTGATCGGCGACGCGGAGGCGCTCGTGTTCGTGCAGAAGCGGATCGCCGATTACCTGACGAAAGAGCTGACGCGGATCGGCCGGGACGCCGTTCGGGCGGAGGTGTACGACGTCAGCCCGGATTACGTGATCCCGCGGCGGTACGAGGAGATGACGGTGACCGTTTCGTCTCCGCGGCTGGACGGGATCGTGAAAGCGCTGACGGGCAAATCCCGCGAGGCGGCGGCCGATATGGTGCGCGACGGTCTGGCGGAACTCAATTACGAAGCGAATCTTGAAGCGGCGGCGGACGTGCATGACGGCGACGTGCTGTCGATCCGCGGATACGGCAAATACCGGATCGGCGGACTGAACGGTCAGACGCGTTCCGGCCGGCTGAAAATTTCCTGTAAAAAATATCTGTAAATCGGATTTTTCCACACATACCGGAGGATCAAACGATGTCGAAAGATTTCAGAAGCAAGACGTTTCAGAAGGTGCTGCGCGGCTATGCGCCGGAGGAAGTGGCGGAATATCTGACGTACGTCAACAGCGAATATCAGAAGTTGGAACGCCGGTGCGATGACAGCGAGCGGAAGCTGACGATCGCGCTCAGCAAACTGGACGCCGTCAGCACGCGTCTGAAGGAGACGGAAGAAAACGAGTTGTCCGCGGCGGCAAGCGAAGATGCGCTCAAATCGGCGGACGATATCATCGCGGAGGCCAAGCAGAAGGCGGATGAGATGCTCGCGGACGCGAAGGCGAAATCTGCCCGGATGATGTCGGATGCGTCGGATCGTGCGAGACAGATGCTTGAAGGCGCGGCCGGGAAGGCGGAATCCATTCTCCGGGAAGCGGACGCGGAAGGCAGACAACTGAAAACCGACAGCCGTACGCTCTGTCAGACCTCGGAAAAACTGTACGGCGAGGTGTGCCGGTTCCGCGATACGCTGTTTGACCTTTACAATACGCATATCGAACTCATCGAGCAAACGGTGGGAGAAGCGGGCGAATACTACGAAAAGATCCGCGGCGCCTCCGGCAGACAGACGGTTCCGACGGCGGCTCCCGCTGTGACGGAAGAAACGCCCGCGCCGGCGGCTGACGTGACGGACGAGGCGGACAAGCCGGCAGACGTATATGAAGCGGAGGAAACGGAGACGGAAGAAACGTTTTCCGCCTTTGATTCAGCCCTCGAGGAACGTCATGCGGTTTTGGCCGAAGGCAGTGCAGTCGGAGCGATCCTGGCCGACGAATGGACGCTGCCCGCCGAGGAACCGATCGAGGAACCCGAAGTGATCGAGGAGCCCGAACCGATCGAGGAACCCGAACCGATCGAAGACATTGAAGAGCCCGCGCAAGAGCCGGACAACGAGTTTGAGATCGAACTGTTTGAAGAAGAGGACAACGGCACGGACGAACCGAAATCGGACGCTGATTTCGTAGCGGAACTGTTTGCCGATGAAGAAGAGGACACGAACAAGCCGCAGGCTGACGACGACTTCGTGGCGGAATTGTTCGCTGACGAAGAAAACGATGCGGACGGGGCGGAAGAAGCGGCCGATGACGTGCCTGCCGGGACAGCAGAGTCCGAGGAATCGTTCGAGAGCATGATCGCCGAAATGCTGTCGGAAGACGACGCGCCTGCCGGAACCGGATCCGAAGAGGCAGAAGCGCCCGCCGCTCCGAAGGACGTATTCATCGATCTTGAGGACGGAAACGTCTGGAACGCCCTCGTGGAAACGGCCGACCAGAAACTGGCCGAAGACTTCAACGAATCGGCCGAGCCGGAAGAAAAGGCGGACGAGGAGCCGATCGACATCGACGATCTGACGCCGGAGGAACTGAGCGAACTGCTCCTTGACCGGCTGATGAACGAGACGGTCGAAAATCCCGCGCCGGAAGAGGAAGAGCCCGAGTCGGTAAAAACCTTCGACGAACTGCTGGCGCTGAAACCGGAAGACATATCGGCGGAACTGCTCGACAGCGTTTTCGGCGAAACGAAAAAGTACGTGGAGGTCGTCAGCAGTCAGCCCACTCACACGCCGGAAGAACCGAAAAAGAAAAAATCCATTTTGTAAATATCGGGATCGGACATGATTTCAAGTATTATCATTATTCTCGCAGTCATCGTACTGGATCAGGCGAGCAAGCTGCTCCTTCAGCCGTTTCTGATGGCTCAGCCGGGGCAGACGCTTCCCCTGATCCGTGACGTTTTCCATTTCACCTACGTGGAGAACGAGGGCGCGGCGTTCGGTATGCTCGCGGACAAACGCTGGATCTTCATGGTGCTCTCCGTGATCGGGATCGGCGCGCTCCTTGCGTGGCTCCTCATCACGAAACCGCAGAGCAAATGGATGCGGTGCGCACTCGCGTTCGTGATCGGTGGCGGCATCGGCAACATGATCGACCGTGTGCGGCTCGGCTACGTGATCGACTTCATCGACTGCCGTTTCATCCGTTTTTACGTATTCAACGTCGCGGATTCCTTCGTCTGCATCGGCTGCGGGATGTTTCTGCTGGCTGTCGTGATCGACGAAGTGCGCGCGTTCCGACAGAAGAAAAAAGACGCGGCCGCTCCGGCTCCGTCTGACGGGACAAAACATGAATGAAGAAGAACTGACGCCGCTTTCGTTCCAGGCAACACGGGACGGTGAGCGGCTTGATGC